>JBKHVQ010000129.1:0-2458 GCA_046569985.1 Thermoleophilia bacterium
TCCCAGCCGGTCTTTCCGGAGGGCGCCGCCGCGGCTTCGCTGCCGCCCCCGCCGCCGACCCACTTCTCGAGGGCCTCCCAGCCGGTCTTGCCGGAGGGGGCGGATGCGGCGGGCTCCGAGGAGGAGCCACCACCACCGACCCACTTCTCCAGCGCTTCCCAGCCTGTCGTCTGTGCGCCTCCGGCGATGGGGGGCAGGAAACGGCGAGGACGACTCATTGGCTCCTCCGCGAGGGTCGGTGCGGTGCGTGAGACACCAGGTTTGTTACGTGCGGCACAAAGGTATGGGCTGCATATGACCGGGTCAAGGTGCCCCGAGGGCGTCAGGGGCCCTTTTTGCGCTCAGGCGACCCACCGCGTCCCGCAGGGCGAGATCGAGCGGCCCCGCCGGCGACCCGCGGGGCCGTCAGCGCAGGTCGTGGAGCAGGCGCAGGTAGCTCTCCAGGCGCGCAGGATGGACGTGGCCGGCCACCGCGCAGCCCGCGTCCCCGTCATGCGCGCAGCCGCGGAACCGGCAGCCGGTGCTCGCCGCGGCGATCTCGGGGAACCCGCTTTCCAGGGTCGCCCGGTCCATGCGGGGAAGGTGGAAGGTGCGCACACCGGCCGTGTCGACGATCGCTCCGCCACCCGGCATCCGGATGAGGCGAGGGTCGGTCGTGGTGTGCCGCCCCTTCCCGATGTCGCTCACGGCGCCCGTCGCGCGCTCCATCCCGGTGAGCGCCGCGGTGAGCGTCGACTTCCCCACGCCGGAGTGGCCCGCCAGCACCGCGACCCGGCCGGCGATGAGCGCCCGGATGCGCTCCACGAACTCGGGGGAGTGCGCCGACCCGCAAAGAACCGGGTAGCCGATCCCGCGATACCGCTCGGCGAGTTCGCCGAGCTCGTCGGCGTCGTGCCCGAGGTCGGTCTTGGTGACCGCGACCGCCGCCTCGAGCCCCCCGACCTCCGCCGCCACCAGGTAACGGTCGAGCAGCCGCGGCCGCAGGGGTGGATCCACCACCGACGCGGTGACGACCAGCAGATCGGCGTTCGCCGCCATCATGCGCGGACGGCGCTCCCAGCCGTCGCCGCGTTCCAGGCGGGTGCGCCGCGGAGCGACCCCGACGACGGTGCGGTCGTCGCCGTCCACCCGCAGCGTCACCCTGTCGCCGGCCACCACGGGCCGGCCCGGCAGTTTCGGCGCCAGCCGCGCCTCCAGCAGTTCGCCCTGCGAGCACACCGTCGCGGTGGGGCCCGAGACCCGGACGATCACCGCCCGGTCGGAGCCACCCCCGCGGAGGGTCACGCGGCGGGGCTCTCCAGCAACTCGGGGGCGGTGAAGAGAGCGTGCAGCGGGGCGTCGCCCAGAGCCTCCAGGGCGGCGTCGCGTCCGCCCTCGGCCCGGTCGATGACCACCAGGGCCGCGACGACCACGCCGCCGGCCTGGCGCGCCTTCTCGACCGCTTTGATCAGCGAGCCGCCGCTGGTGAGCACGTCGTCGACGACGGCCACGGGGGTGCCCTCCTCGATGAACGGCCCCTCGATCCACTGCTGCAGGCCGTGCTTCTTGGCCTCCTTGCGCACGAAGAACCCGGTGACCCGCTCACCGGCGTCCCACGCGGCGAGACTCGTGGCGCACACCAGGGGGTCGGCGCCCATCGTCAGCCCGCCGACCGCCGACGGGCCCGCGGGCGCGAGGAGCTCCCACGAGAGGAGCCCGGCCAGCGAGGCGCCCTCCGGGTCGAGCAGCACCTGGCGGGCATCGAAGTAGTACGACGAGCGCCGGCCCGAGGACAGCACCACCGACTCGCGGATGAGGGCGTGATCGCGAATCAGGGTCGCGAGCCGGGCGCGCGCATCGCTGTGAGGGGAGGCGGACAACGCGGGCCATACTACCCGCGGATCGCGGGTGGCGGGGATCGCCGCACGAGAGGCGCCGCCCGGGCTGGCCATCCCGCTACGGTACCGCCAGACCACCGCACAGCCCGCACGGAGCGAGAGCCCCCGATGACCGACGTCCTGCCCGAGCCGACCCCCAATCCGGCCGCGATGAAGTTCACGCTCGACCGCCCCTCCACCGACGGGCGCAGCCAGACCTTCCGCGAGGGCTCCGATCCGGACTCGTCGCCCCTCGGCGCGCGCATCTTCGCGCTGGGCGGCGTCACCAACGTCTTCCTCACGGCCAACTTCGTGAGCGTCACCAAGGACGGCTCGGCCGACTGGTCGACCCTCGTCCCGGCGGTCGTCGAGACGATCCAGGACCACTTCGCCGAGGCCGGCTGATGACGACGGCCACGAGGCTCTTCACCTACATCATCGGCGCGATCTTCACGATCGGCGGCATCCTCTTCATGATCGGCCTCGAGGAGAACCGTTTCCTCTACGGCATTCCGTACCTGCTGATCGGCCTGGTGATGATCTACGGCGTCTACGGCGTCGACCGGCGAGCCAGGAAGCGCGGCGGCCAGGGCGGCGGGGGC
>JBKHVQ010000130.1:0-2106 GCA_046569985.1 Thermoleophilia bacterium
TCGTTGCGCACCCACGTGGCGAGGGCCGGCATCGGGGGCGCCTCCCCGCGCGCCGGGAGCGGCTGCGGAGGGGCGAGGTGGTCGAAGCGCCGGTAGACCGCCTCCGTCGACAGGCCGAACGGGGGCCGGACGATCACGGCGGCGAACGGTCCGACCCGGGTCGGGCTCACGCTCTCACCGCGCCCACCCACCCATGCGGCGCCGCCGGCGATGAAGAAGGGCACATCCGATCCGATGCGCGCTCCGACCTCCCGCAGGCGGTCCGGGCCCAGCCCCAGGCCGAACAGCCGGTCCGCGGCCCGCAGGACCGCGGCGGCGTCGCTCGACCCGCCGCCCAGCCCGGCCCGGGCGGGTATGCGCTTCGCGATCCGCACCCGCACCGGCAGGGGCCTCCCGACGGCGCGCTCCAGTTCGTCGAGCGCCCGCCAGGCCAGGTTCTCCCTCTCGGGCACACCGGGGCACTCGACGGCGCGCGCGGCGGCGGGCATCACCTCGATGTCATCGTGCAGGCCGTCCAGCTCGACCATGAGGCTCTCGAGCGGGTGGTAGCCGTCGGCGCGCGGCGGCCCGACGGCCAGGCGGAGATTCAGCTTGGCCGCGGCGCGCTCCGCCACACTCCTCCCGGCGGTCACCCCGCACCCTCAGCGAGCCGCCGCGACAGATCGAGGTAGTCGGCCGGCGCGAGCGTCTCGGGACGCGCGGCGGGGTCGCGGCCCATCTCGGTCAGCGCCCGGCGCACGGCGGACTTGTCGTGGCCGGCGGCGCCGAGGGTGTTCGCGAGGGTCTTGCGCCGGGCCGCGAACGCCGCGCGCACGAGGGCGCGCACCCCCTCGGATGGCCCGGGAGCGATGCGTTCGAACGCGACGAGCGCCGAGTCGACGCGCGGCCGGGGCACGAACACCTCGCGACCGACCGGCCGCCGGAACGTCGGCCGCAGCGCGAGCCCCAGCAGCACGGTCGGGGCCCCGAACAGGCGACCGCCGGGCGCGGCGAGCCATCGGTCGGCGACCTCCGCCTGGGTCATGACGCACCAGCGGGTGACCTGCGGCAGCCGCCAGAGGCTCTCGACCATGAACGGGGTGGCGATGTTGTAGGGAAGGTTGGCCACCACGACGGTCGGCGCCGGGTCGAGCGCCTCGAGATCGGCGCGCATCGCGTCTGCCCAGTGCACCGTGACGTTGCGCGCCCCGGCGAGCACCTCGGCGAGGACCGGCTCCACGCGCCGGTCGAGTTCGAGCGCGTGAACGTGGCGCGCCGAGCGCGCCAGTGCCACCGTGAGCACGCCGAGGCCCGGGCCGACCTCGAGGGCGACATCGCCGGGGCCCACCTCGGCGCGGCGGACCGCGAGGTCCACCAGGTTCTCGTCCAACAGGAAGTGCTGGCCGAGGTCGGTGTCCGGGCGAAGGCCGTGCGCCTCGAGCAGGCGCATCACCCCCAGACGCGGCGGGGGGTCGCCGGCCCGGTCATCCGGGCGCCCGCTCACCAGCCGAAGACGCGCGCCGCGTTGGCGCTGGTGAGCCGGTCGAGTTCCTCCACGGGCATGTCGCGCAGCCCCGCGATGAAACGCAGTGTGTGGGCCACGTTGGCGGGCCGGTTCGGCCGGCCGCGGCGCGGCACCGGCGCCAGGTACGGGCTGTCGGTCTCGACCAGCAGCCGGTCGATGGGCGCGGCCGCGGCGGCGCGCTGCAACTCGTGGGAGCGGTTGTAGGTCACCGGCCCGGCGAAGCTCAGCATGTAGCCGCGGCGCACCACCTCGTCGAGGTGCTCCGGGATGCTGAAGCAGTGCAGGATCACCGGGTGATCGCCGGCATGGCGGGCCAGCAACTCGAGCGTGTCGCCGGCGGCGTCACGCGTGTGGATCACCAGCGGCAGCCCCACCTCGCGCGCCAGCCCGATCTGCGCCACGAAGGCGCGGGCCTGGGCGTCGCGCGGCGAGTTGTCGTGGTGGTAGTCGAGGCCGCACTCGCCGATCGCGACCACCTTCGGCTCGGCGGCCAGCGTGCGCATCCAGTCCAGATCCGCGTCCGCGAAGCCGCTCGCGTCGTGGGGGTGCACGCCCACAGCGGCGAACACGCCCTCGTGGTCGCGCGTCAGCGACACCGCGCG
>JBKHVQ010000131.1:0-4590 GCA_046569985.1 Thermoleophilia bacterium
GACCTGCCCGTCGCCGAGGTGGTGGCGGGCGATGTGCTCCACATCGAACCCGGCGACCAGGTGGTCGCAGACGGGAGCCTCGTCGGCGCGCGGGCGCTGTCGCTCGACGAGTCGATCCTCACCGGCGAGAGCGACGCGGTCGCGCGTGGGACCGGCGAGGAGGTGCTCTCGGGCGCCTACTGCGCCGCCGGCTCCGGTGACTACGAGGTCGAGAGGGTCGGGGCGGAGAGCTTCGCCGAGCGCCTGGCCGCCGAGGCCCGCGGCACGAGGGCGCAGCTCAGCCCCCTCCAACTCGACATCAACCGGGTGCTGCGCATCACGGTCGCGGTGATGGTGCCGCTCGCGGTGGCGCTGCTCATCTCGCTGTCGCTGCGCGACATCAGCCTGACGGAGGCCGCCGAGACCGCGGTGGCCGCGCTCGTCCCGCTGGTGCCCGAGGGGCTGGTGCTGCTGACCAGCCTGACCTTCGCGGTCGCGGCGGTGCGCCTCGGGCGCATGGGCACGCTCGCCCAGCGGCTCAACGCGGTGGAGAGCCTGGCGAGCGTCGACACGATCTGCTTCGACAAGACCGGCACGCTCACCGATGCCCGCATCGCGCTCGAGTCGGTCGAGGGGGCGGGCGGGGACGGGGCGACCGCACGCGACCTGTTCGGGCGCCTCGCGGCCAGCGCCGCCGTGCAGAACCCCACGATGCGGGCCATCGCCGAGGGCGCCCCCGCGCAGGCCCTGCCGGTGCGCGCCGAGGTGCCGTTCTCGTCGGCGCGCAAGTGGAGCGGCGCCACCCTCGACGGGCTGGGCTCACTGGTGATGGGGGCGCCCGACGTGCTGCAGGCCGGTGGGGTCTCGGTGCCCGCAGACCTCGCCGACTCGGTGGCCGCGCACTCGGCGGCCGGCCGGCGTGTCGTGCTGATCGCGCGCTCGGATCGCCCGCTCGATGGCGAGGAGTTGCCCGAGGGCCTCGCGGCGGCGGGAATCGCGATCCTCGCCGAGGGCCTGCGCACCGACGCCCGCGACACGGTGGCGTTCATGGTGGCCCAGGGCGTGGACCTCAAGGTGATCTCCGGCGACGGCGTGGGAACGGTGCGCGCTGTGGCCGCCGGGGCCGGCGTGCCGAACGCCGACCGGGCGCTCGCCGGGGCCGACCTGCCCACCGATCCCGCCGAACTGGAACGCGTGGCGCTCGACACGGCGGTGTTCGGCAGGGTGACCCCCGAGCAGAAACGCGATCTGCTCGCCGCCCTCGCGCGCCGCGGCCGCTACACGGCGATGGTCGGGGACGGGGTCAACGATGTCCTCGCCCTCAAGGAGGCGCGCCTCGCGGTGGTGATGGGCAACGGCAGCCAGATGGCCAAGGGCGTCGGCGACCTCGTGCTGCTCTCCAACGCCTTCTCGACGGTGCCGCGCGCGGTGGAGGAGGGGCGGCGCATCATCCGCAACACCCACCGCGTCGCGAAACTGTTCGTGGCCAAGTCGGTCTACTCGGCGGTGCTGCTCGCGACGTTCGGGCTGGCGCCGATCGCCTACCCGTTCCTGCCGCGGCACATCACCGTGGCCTCGACGCTGACCATCGGGATCCCCGCGTTCTTCCTCGCGCTGTCGCGCAGCGAGGGCCCGGTGCGGCGCGAGGGGTTCCTTCGCTCGCTGGCCGCGTTCGTGGTGCCCGCCGGTCTCGTGTCGGCGGCCGCCATCGGCACCTCGTACCTGCTCTCGCGCGGTCCGCTGGACCTTCCCCTCGGCCAGGCCCGGAGCGTCGCCGCGATCACCGCAACCCTGGTGGGGCTGGGCATCGTCATCCAGGTGGAGCGCGGCGTGGAGCGGCGGCCCGTGCGGCGCTGGGTGTGGGGGATGATCGCCGGGTTCCTCGTCGCGATCCCGATCGGGCTGATGATCCCCTGGCTGCGCGAGTTCTTCGCCCTGCCGTGGCCCGAGCCGGAGGCCTGGGCCGCCGCGATCGGGTGCAGTGCGGTGGGGGTGGCCCTGCTGCTCGCCGTGCGCCGCATCCCGTGGCTCACGCGCATCGAGGAGCCTCCCGCCCCGGCCTGAGTCGTCGCCATCCGGCGATCAGCCGGTGGGTAGTTCGACCGCGCAGATCCCGATCGCCGCCGCCGCGAGCCGCCGGTCCCGGGTTATCAGAGTGGCCTCCAGCGCCTCCGCCAGCGCGACGTACGCGGCGTCATACGCGGACATCGCATGCCGCAGCGTCCATATCCGGTCGAGCAGGCTGTTGCTGCTGTACAGCGACACCCGCAAGGCGCCGAGATCGCTGACCGCCTCCAGCGCACGCTCGGGCCCGAGCACGCGCGCCCGCTCGAGACGGCGCAACACCTGCACCACCTCCGCGGGCATGTGTGCCGGCGCGCCGACGGCGTCGCCCATCGCCATCCGGCCCGACATGACATCGCCTGCCGGCGTACCGATCACCGCCTCGACCACGGCCGAGGCGTCCACGACGATCACCTGGCCGCGCGTTCCTCGCGGATCAGGCTCGCGATGTCGATGTCGTCCGGCAGCACGACCGGCTCCCGGCTGCGGACCCGCTCGGCCCACTCCGTCAGCGTGGGAGTCGCAACAGCCCGGGTCAACTCCGCCAGGGCGTACGACGACAGCGAGCGCCCCTCCGCGGCGGCGCGGGCGACCAGCGCGGCGTGCACGTCGTCGGGGACATTCCGGATCTGGAGCGTCTTCATGACTCGACGCTAGCGCGCATGCAAAGTGCATGCAAGCGGGGCTGCCAGGCCCGGCCCCCTGAGGCTCAGGCGGCGGGCGTCCCCGCCTCGGCCGGGCGCGGCCGGATGCGCCGCGGCTGGCCGGACCCGATCTCGCGCCGGCGGAACAGCGCGATGGCGAGGGCGGTGACCGCCAGCGCGACGGCCATCATCGCGATCCAGCGCAGCGGCTGGGGTCCGTCGACCAGTTCCTTCGACGCGTCCGCCCAGTAGAGGGGCGTGATCTTGCCCAGGTCGGCCAGATCGGGCACCGCTCCAGAGATGATCTGCACGGCGTACGCGGCGACCAGCGCGGCGGTGGTGACCACGGCGGCCGAGCGTCGCGTGGGGAGACCGGCGGCGGCCACGAGGCCCACCGACAGGTAGAGCAGGACCAGCGGCACCTGCGACACGCACGCGCCGAGCAGCTTCGCCGCGCCGATGTCCATGTCCACCGCAAGCGCCCCGATCCACAGCCCCGGGAACACGGAGAGCATCACGATCGACAGGCCGATGGCCAGTCCGAGCGCCTTGCCGATCAGCAGCGCGGGACGAGTGATCGGCTGCGACAGAAGCACGTCGAGCTGCCCTGCCGCCTCATCGCCCGCCAAGGTACCCGTGCCCCACACCACCGCGAAGACCGCGACCACGATCGGGAGCCACGAGAAGACCTCGGCGGTGAGGAAACCGGCCGGGCTGCCCAGGTCGCCGGCCTCCCCGAGGAACGCCTCGAAGTAGGCCGGGATCTCGATGTCGGCGAACGAGTCACGGTACGAGGGGTAGATGAGCGCCATCATCAGCGCGAGGCCGAACATGGTCAGCGCGAGACCGATCACGCCGCCGCGCTGGTCGCGGAGGGTCCACCGGGCGACCGACCACGACCCGGTCATGAGCCGCCGTCGCGGTAGAGGTGCAGCACGGCCTCCTCGAGGCCGGTCTGCACCGCGTGCAGCGAGGCGACCCTGTGGGCCGCGAGCGCCTTGATGAACGCGTCCGCCTCGCCGGTCACCTCCACCACGAGGGTGCGGCCGGTGCGCGACAGTTCGGTGACCCCGGGTGCATCGAGACGCGCCGGAGGCCCGTCCCCGGCGAACACCACCTCGAAGCGCTGGCGCGCGCTGCCGGTGATGCGCGCCACCGAGTCGATCGCCATGAGTCGTCCCGCGCGAAGCACCGCCACGCGCTCGCAGGCATGTTCCACCTCGCTGAGCACGTGCGAGGAGAAGAAGACGGCGGTGCCGGCGGAGGCTTCCTCGGCCAGGATCGCGAGGACCTCGTGCTGGCGGATCGGGTCGAGCCCGCCGGTGGGCTCGTCGAGGATCAGTACCGGCGGCCGGTCGGCGAGGGCGGCGAGCAGGGCGACGGCCTGCTTGTTGCCCTTCGACAACTCGCCGGTGCGGCGGGTGAGGTCGGCGCCGAGGCGCCGCCCGAGGACCTCGAGGCGCTTCGGGTCGATCTCGCGCGGGCGCAGCGCGCCGAGGCGGCGGATGAACTCGTCGCCGCGCAGGTTGGGCGGCAGGTGGACGTCGCCCGGCAGGTAGCCAACCTGGGCCCGGGCGGCCACCGAGTCGCGGTGGCAGTCGTGTCCCATCACGCTCGCCCGGCCGGCGGTGGCTCGGATCAGGTCGAGCACGATGCGGATCGCGGTGGTCTTGCCGGCGCCGTTAGGGCCGAGGAAGCCGAGGATCTCGCCCCGCTGCACCTCGAGGCTGAGGTCCGACAGGGCGAGCGTGCGCCCGTAGTCCTTGGTCAGGCCCTCCATGACGATGGCGGCGCCCATCCGCGCCTTCAGCGTTTCTTCTTCTTGACCGGTTTCGCCCGGCCTCCCGGGGTGCGCGGCACCGTGCCCACCGTGCCGCCCTTGGGCTTCGCCTTCGCCGCCGCC
>JBKHVQ010000132.1:0-4503 GCA_046569985.1 Thermoleophilia bacterium
CGGGCACCAGGAGCGCCACCGCGACGCGCCCGGCCGGCGAGCCGTCGTGCCGCCAGCGCTCGCGTGCGAGGCAGCGGGTGCCGCCGTGCCCGTCATCGCGCAGCACGAAGCTCCAGACGAACTCGTAGGGGAGGGGCCGGGCACCGGCCACCGCTGACGGGGTGCCGCGCAACACCATCGCCCGGCCGGGGTCGAGGCGCGCGACCTCCCACGCGACCCGCGCTCGCCGGTCTCCGGGCACGATGTCGCCGACCGCGCGGTGCTGCCACCCCGGGTGCACCCGGTCGGCGTTCCGAATCCCCGCGCCCAGCGCGTTCTCGATCGCAGTGTACGAGTAGAACCCGCCGCGGTCCTGGCCGATCTGAGCGATCCAGGGCCACACCTCCTCCGGCGGACGGGGGACGCCGACGGCGCGTGTCGCGACGACGCCGGCGTCGGGCATCAGTTCGTCGCCGGGCAGTTCGGCGGTGCGCTCGCCCGGGCTCGCGCCCCAGTGGAGTTGCCACGGGTCGAGCACATGCCGCCACAGCGCGCGGGCCGCGGCCGCCGCCGCGATCGCGAGAAGCGCTCCCCTGGTGGAGGTCACGTCGGCGACTCTAGTTGCGGACCGCTGTCTTCGGCCCTCTCGCTCATCCGGGGGACGCGCACCCCGCGTACGGGTCTGTAAGGCGGCGCCCGCCGGGCGCGCCCCGCTTTCGATGTCCGGCGACGATCTGGAGTCCACGCGGTGCAGCGCATCCTCACGTTCCCGGCACGCAGCATCCTCTCGACGGTGGCCGTCCTGCTCGCCTGGCTGGCGATACTGGTCGCCGGGGCGCCGCTCGGGGCGCAGTTCGAGGACGTGATCACCAACGAGCCGTCCAGCTTCCTCCCCGGTAGCTCGGAGGCCGTGACGGTGGCGGAGCTCGCGGCGGAATTCCCCGGCGGTGAGCTGACGCCGGCGGTCGTCGTGTCGGCGCGCGAGGCCGGCCTCACACCGGACGACCGGGCGGCGATCGAGGCCGACCGTGACGCCATCGCCGCCGATCCGCCGGAGTCGTCCCTGCCGCCGACGCCGGTCGACTACTCGCCGGACGGGGTCGCCGCGGTCTACTCGGTGCCCCTGGAGGTGAGCGGCGACGCCGAGGGCCTGCAGGCCGCCGTCGATCGGATCCGGGCCGAGGTCGCGGACGGCCCCGCCGGACTGGAGACCGACGTGACCGGCCCCGCCGGGTTCAGCGCCGACGCGATCGAGGTCTTCGGAGACATCAACACCACGCTGCTCCTCGCGACGGCGTCGCTGGTGATCGTGCTGCTGCTGATCATCTACCGCTCGCCGATCTTCTGGGTGCTGCCGATCCTCGCGGTCGGGTTCGCGGAACTGGCGGTGCGGTCGATCGGTTACCTGCTGGGCAGCAACGGGGTGGTGATCAACGGCCAGACGCAGGGCATCCTGCCGTGCTCGTCTTCGGGGCGGGCACCGACTACGCGCTGCTGCTCGTCGCGCGTTACCGGGAGGAACTGCACCACCACGCCACGGCGCGCGAGGCGATGCGGATCGCGCTGTCGCAGGCCGGGCCCACGATCATCGCCAGTGCGGGCACCGTGGTCGCCGGGCTGCTGGTCCTCAGCCTGGCGGAGGTGAACGGGACCGCCGGCCTGGGTCCGGTGGGCGCGATCGGCGTCGCGGTGGCGGCCCTCTCGATGCTCACCGCCCTGCCGGCGATGCTGATCCTGGTCGGCCGGCGCGCCTTCTGGCCGTTCATCCCGCGCTTCGACGACGCCGACGAGGGCCTGGCGACCCGCGGCGTGTGGCGGCGCGTCGGTGAGCGCGTCGCCCGGCGCCCGCGCCGGGTGTGGGTCGGGACGGCGGCGGTGCTGCTGGCCATGTGCGCGGGCTTGGCGTTCTTCAACACCGGCCTGACCTCGGCGAACGGCTTCCGCGGGACGGTGGAGTCGGTGGAGGGGCAGGCGCTGATCGCGGCGTCGTTCCCCGCGGGGGCGTCCGCGCCGACGACGGTGCTGGTGCAGGACGTGGAGCGCACGGGGGACGTGCGCGCGGCCGTCGCGGCGATGGAGGGGGTCTCGTCGATCGGCGATTCGCAGTCCGGCGATCCGGGGGCCCGCTTCCCGGTGGTCCTCGCGCCGGACCCGTTCAGCCCGGAGGCCTACGACCTGATCCCGGAGCTGCGCGACGTGGCGAAGGCGGCGGGCGGGGAGTCGACCCTTGTCGGCGGCCCCACCGCGGAGGAGGCGGACGTCCGGGTGGCTGCGACCCGTGACACGTTGGTGCTGCCGCCGATCATCCTGCTGGTGGTACTCGTGATCCTGGGGCTGCTCCTGAGGGCGATCGTCGCCCCGCTGCTGCTGGTCGGAACGGTGATCCTGTCGTTCCTCGCGGCCCTCGGGTTCAGCGTGTTCGTCTTCAACACGGTGCTGGACAGCCCGGGGCAGGACCCGTCGCTGCCGTTGTTCGGCTTCGTGTTCCTCGTGGCCCTGGGGGTGGACTACAACATCTTCCTGATGGCCCGGGCGAGAGAGGAGACCCCCGACCACGGGACGCGCGGGGGCATCCTGCGCGCCCTCGCCGTCACCGGCGGCGTGATCACCTCGGCGGGCATCGTGCTGGCGGGGACGTTCGCGGTGCTCGGGGTGCTCCCCCTGTGGGCCCTCTTCCAGATCGGATTCCTGGTGGGCTTCGGCGTGCTGCTCGACACGCTGATCGTGCGCTCGCTACTCGCCCCCGCCCTGGTGTCGGACATCGGCCCGCCGGTCTGGTGGCCCTCGGCGCCGGCCGGGCGCCCGGAGGGGGACCGCTCCGCGTGATACCCGCCACGGTCCGAAAGGTCCGGGGCGTGGGTTAGCTTCCTCCTCGGTTTCGTACATCTCGGGAGAGGAAGATCAACGTGAAACTGACCGCTATAGCGGCTTCGGCCGCGCTCGCCCTCGGGGCGGGTGTCCTCATCGGTGGCGCGGCGGGTACGCCGCAGGCGGAGGCGCAGAACGCCGCCTCCGGGTTCACGCTTTCGGTACAGCAGCTGGTCATCAACCAGCGGATCTCGTCCGCTGCCGTGCGGCGCGTGAACGAGGCGCTGAAGCGCCTCGACGATCTGGAGCCGCGTGTCAAGGCGCTCGAGGCGCGTGTGGGTGCGACCCCGCCTGCCGCTGTCGCCGGTCAGCCCGGGGCGAAGGGCGAACAGGGAAGCTCCGGCCCGCAGGGCCCGAAGGGCGATCAGGGGGTCCAAGGCCCTCCGGGGCTCTCCGACCCGCTGACCGACGGGCCGTATCCCGGTCAGACGCAACTCGCCGACGCACTCCAGGGTGAGCGCGCGGACGGCCGCGAGAACTCGACCGGATTGTGGACCAACTCAGCGGCCATCCAGACATCCTGGGTCAAATGCGGAACCGGGCGTGTGGCGATCTCGGGTGGCTTCGGCTCCGAGGGGGGCACCCCCGTCGATCTCAACGTCACGTGGAGTTCGCCGGCCGTCATCGATGAGAATGACGTCGTCGTGTCGGAGACGAACGGTGCCTTGGTGGGTGTGGACGTCCCGAATGGCGATTACGCGTTTCGTCCGAATGCGTGGCTCGTGAAGGGCTTCTACCACGGGACCAACCCGATTGTCGTCCGTCCCTTCGTCACCTGCGCGACGGTGAACGACTGACCTGACCGAGCGTCACCGGGCGGGCCCACTGATAGGGGGCCCGCCCAAGGGGCATCGGGGGTCAGCGCACGGCGCCCGTGGCCGCGGCCACGAGGTGCGCCAGGTCCGGTCCGGGCGGCTCGTCGCTGAGCTCGGCGGGGTTGGGCCAGAGGGCGTGCACGTGCGACGCGTGGTGCTCGACCAGACGCTCCACGAGGTCTCGGTCGTCGGTGATGTCGAGCATCGCCGCGTCGAAGCGACGCCCCGCCGGAGGTGCCCAGACGAGGGCGTCGGCGTGGATCAGCTCCACGCGCTCCGAGGCGTGGTGGGGACCGATGAGGTCGATCACGTCGCGGTGCAGTTCGACGACGGTGATCGACCGGACGGCCGGCCGCGCCAGCAGGCCCCGGACGAGACACCCCAGGCCGAGGCCGGTCAGCAGGATGTCGCCCTCCGCGGACTCCAGGAACGGGACGTAGTTGCGGAGCATGAACGGCGCGTCGCACATCGAGAACGCGCCGTCCACGAGCAGCACGGTGTAGTCGCCGGCGGGGAGCGGGTGCCCTTCGGCCTCGGGCGACCATGTGCGCTGAAGCCCTAAGGCGACGGCCGCATCGGGCTCGCCGACGCTCCACCGGGCGAAGCGCGCCCGGCCGCGGCGACCATGGTCCGGCAGGTACGCCGTGACCCGCATATCTGCGAGCGGACGGTCGGTGGGATGGGTGCTCACAGCCGACTCGCCGCTGTCATCGGGAGTAGGGATGGTGGGACTCGAACCCACAAGGCCGAAGCCAACGGTGTTTGAGACGAGCCTGCCACGTCACCGGATCTTAGTGCTGGACTGCGATCCGGTGACGTAGAGGGCTAGCGCGCGCCAGTA
>JBKHVQ010000133.1:0-4459 GCA_046569985.1 Thermoleophilia bacterium
CACCTTCCTGGGAGACAGCCGCACCATCGACGTTCACGTGCGCCAGCTCCGGCGCAAGCTCGGCGAGGCCTGTCCCATCCAGACCGTCTGGGGCACCGGGTACAAGGTGCCGGCGCGACGGTGATCGAGGGGCGCCGGGGGCCGCTGAGCACCCTGCGCGGCCGGGTCATGCTGGCGATCACGGCGGGCCTGCTCACCGCGACGGTCCTCTTCACCGTGGTCGCCGCCGGGTTGATCCGCTCGCAATCGCAGATGGTGGCGCGGGGCGAACTCGACCGCCAGACCGTCGCCCTCGCGACGACGCTCGGCCAGCAGACCGCCGAGCAGGCCACTCGGGGCGAGGCGCTGCAGATCGACTCGCAGGCCTACCTCGATGTGATCGGCGGCCCGCGGACCCGCATCTACTACAGCGGCAATCCCCTCTCCCCCGTGGCCCGCCAGCCATCGGCGGAGATCCCCGGCATGGTGATGATCTCGCCGGTCGTGCTCGCACGAGACGGAGTGCAGCGCGTCGAGTTCGCCGACCCCGTCACCGGCGACGACCTGGAGGGGTCGATCGCGCCGGTGACGGTGGGCCAGGAGGCCTGGGGATACCTGGTGCTGGCGCGACCCCCGGGTGACTTCGCGTCGCCGTGGGGTGATGTCGCCGAGCGCGTCCTGCTGGCCGCCGGGATCGGGCTCGCCGTGTCGCTGCTGGTGAGCCTGTTCCTGATCGGGCGCATCACCCGCCCGCTCACGGCGATGAAGAGGGCCACCCACCGCGTCGCCGAGGGCAACCTGCGCACTCAGCTCGGCCCCACGGGCACGCGCGAGCTGGACGAGCTGGCCGCCGACTTCAACAGCATGGTCCGCGAACTCGCGCGCCGTGACGGCGCCACGCGCGAGTTCCTGATGCGGATCACGCATGACCTGCGCACACCGCTGACCGCCATCCGCGGCCACGCGGCGGCGCTCGCCGACGGGGTCGTTCCCCCGGACGGGGTCGACCGGTCGCTCAACGCGATCCTGAGCGAGTCCGGGCGGCTGGAGGGCCTGGTCGCCGACCTTCTGGACCTCGCGCGGCTCGATGCCGACCGCTTCCGCGTCGAACTGTCGCCGATGGACGTCGGTACGGCGCTGCGGGACGCCGTGGCCGCCGTCGCGGCGCAGGCGACCCGGAGCGGGGTCACGGTGCGGGCGACGGCGGCCGATGGCCTACCGGTCATCGTCACCGACGACCGGCGCGTGCGGCAGATCGTGGGCAACCTCCTCGACAACGCCATCCGCTGGGCGGCGCGCGAGGGCTCGGTCGATGTGGACGCCCGGCCGCGGCCCGGTGGCGGGGTGCTGGTGAGCGTGCGCGACGACGGGCCGGGCGTCGAGCCGGAACGGCGCGAGGAGATCTTCGCGCCCTTCTCGTCGTCGGACACCCCCGAGGGTCACCGCGGAGCGGGCCTGGGCCTGGCGATCAGCCGCGAGCTGTCGCGGGCGCTGGGGGGCGACCTCCACGTGGAGGACGCGCCGGGCGGTGGCAGCCTGTTCGTGCTGACGCTGCCCGCGAGGGCCCCGGAGCGCATCCGCACACCCGAGGCGACGGCGGGCGGCACCTGAGCACCGGCACCGCTCCCGGACGCACGACGGCCCCCTCGGTGCGTGACCGAGGGGGGCCGCGTGAACCGGATCAGGCGGTGGCGCCGTCCGGGTGGGGGGCGAGCACGAGATCGCCGCGCTCACCGGTGCGAACCCGGATCGACTCCTCGACGGGGAGGATGAAGATCTTCCCGTCCCCGGGCTCGCCCGTGTGGGCGAGCTCCAGGATGCAGTCGACGGCGCGGTCCACATCGCTGTCGTCGAGCACCATCTCCAGCTTCAGCTTGGGACGCAGGAAGATGGTGGTCTTGGCGCCGCGGTAACTCTCGGTGAAGCCCTTCTGCCGCCCGGAGCCCTTCACCTCGGTGATGCTCATGGAGGGCAGGCCCATGAGGGCGAGGCGGTCGTGGATCGCCTCGAGGGCCTCGTGCCGGATGAATGCTTCGATCTTCTTCATTGCGCTCTACTCCCTCAGGACGCGGGGGCGGGAGAGGTGCTGGCCGCCGGGCCCGTGGACGCCGACGGGGCGGACGAGGTCACGGTGTCGCCGGACTCGGCGCCGGGGACCTCGATGAACCGCTCGGGGTAACCGAACATACCGTGCTCGGAGATGTCCAGGCCGCGCAACTCGTCCTCCTCGGAGACCCGCAGGCCGATCGTGACCTTGATCAGGTAGAAGGCCGCGAGGCACGCGATGAACGTGAAGGCGACCGTCGCCGCGACGCCGTAGAACTGGATCCACAGCATCTCGCCGTCACCGCCGAGCAGCAGGCCGTCGGTGCCGGCGCGCGCCTCGGTGGCGAACAGGCCGAGCGCCAGCGTGCCCCAGATACCGGAGATGCCGTGGGCGGGGATGGCACCGACCGGGTCGTCGACCTTGATCTTGTCGACCGCGAGGACGATGAACGGCACCGCGAAGCCCGCGACCGCGCCGATGATGACCGCGGCCCAGGCGTCGACGAAGGCACAGGGGGCCGTGATGGCCACCAGGCCGGCGATCGCGCCGTTGCCCATCTGCGACACGTCGAGGGTCTTGAAGGCGATGGCCGACCCGAGGGTCGCGGCGATGACGCCCGCGGCCGCGGCCAGGTTGGTGTTCACCGCGACATCGGCGAAGTTCACGCCGACCGCTCCCAGCCCGGAACCGGGGTTGAAGCCCATCCAGCCGACCCACAGGATGATCACGCCGAGAACCATCAGCGGGATCGAGTGGCCGGGGATCGGCACGGCCTTGCCGTTGCGGAACTTGCCGATGCGCGGGCCGAGGATCAGCGTGCCGGCGAGAGCCGCCAGGGCGCCCTGCAGGTGGACGATCGAGGAACCGGCGTAGTCGAGGAAGCCGTCCTCGAACAGCCAGCCGCCGCCCCAGGTCCAGTGGGCCACGATGGGGTAGATCAGGCCGATGTACAGCACGCCGAACGCGATGTACGCCGGGAACTTGGTGCGGTCGAGCATCGTGCCGTAGACGATCGCGAGGGAGACCGCCGCGAAGACCGCCTGGAAGAGGAACAGCACCTCGAAGTCGAGGGCGTAGCCGCCGAACGCGTTGGAGAAGCTCTCCACGCCGTCCTGCAGGAACCATCCGCTGTATCCCATGAATGCGTTGCCGTCGCCGAAACCGATGGCAAAACCGACGGCCCAGAACATGAGGAAGGAGACCGAGAGGTTGATGAGGATCTTCCCCATCACCGCGCCGGCGTTCTTCATGCGCGACAGACCGACCTCGAGCATCGCGAATCCCGCCTGCATGAACAGCACGAGAATCGCGGCGACGATGATCCACACCGAGTTGGTGCCGATGGTGATGCTCTCGATCTGTGACTCGACCGACACGGCGTCCTGAGCGGACGCGATCGCCGGGACCAACATCAGGAGAAGTCCTGCCAACACCGGCACCAGCCGGAGTCGCCTCAGACTCATCTGTGCCCCTCCTTCCAGAATCAACGGACGATCCCGGACCCGGGATCGATGTGTTCCGAGGCTACGAAGGCGCGTCCGGTATCTCGTTGGCCCGACGGAGGAGACCTCGGGCGGGATGTTCGCCATCGGTACAACACGCCGAGGGGTCGGGCGTGACGGTGGCTAGTCCGACTCGGCCGCCCGCAGGCGCGCGAGAAGGTCGCCCAGCAACCGCTGGGAGGGCTCGTCCAGCGCGCCCAGGGCACCGAACCCGGCCGCCGCGAGGGCATGCGCGGACCGCTCGGCGAGCTCGCGCCCCGACGGGGTGATCGACACCAGCGAGACCCGCCCGTCGGACGGGTCGGCGGTGCGGGCGACCCAGCCGGCCTCGGCCAGCCGGTCGATCAGATATGTCACGCTCGAGCCGTGCACCGTGAGCAGGTCGCGGATGCGGGTCATGGTGAGACCCGCCGACCGGGTGAACGAGAGCATCATGAGCACCTCGAAGCGCGAGAGGTTCAACCCCAGGGGCCGCAGGACGGCCTCGGCCTCGCGCACCATCACCGCGTAGCCGCGGGCGAGCGCGGTCAGCGCCCGGAACCCGCTGACCCCGGGATAGCGCTCGCCCCAGCGGTGGGCGGCCTCCTCCACGGCATCGCGGCGCCCGTTGACCACCCGGTCAGCCACGTGTAGCCGGCGCCCGGAAATTACTCGGAATTCCGATTAGTTTGCTCATGCGCCCACGGAGGCCGGCCACGATGGATCCCTTCGGACTCGACGAGAAGCACCTCGAGGTGCAGCGACTCGCGCGCGAGTTCGCGCGCGCGGAGATCATGCCGCATAGCGACGAATGGAACGCGGATCACCATGTCCCGGTGGACACGCTGCGCGCCATGGGTGACCTGGGCTTCCTCGGGGTCATCATCCCCGAGGAGTACGGCGGCGCGGGCATGGACTACACCTCGCTGTCGCTGATCATCGAGGAGGTCGC
>JBKHVQ010000134.1:0-3105 GCA_046569985.1 Thermoleophilia bacterium
GACGCCCGCGCGAGCTCGCCGCGGATCACTCGGCGCACTATCTCCGCGTCGACCGACGGCTCGACGCGGCGCATCTCCTCGATGATCTGGTCGGCCGCGAACGTGTCGCGGCCCGTTCCCGCCTCAAGGCGCCGGATCGCCGCCACGATCGCCTGTGCCGGATTCTTCGCCATGATCGCCTCCCTTCGGTGGTTCCCGCGGTCGACCTTCCGCGGCGTGATCGATTTCTCAAGGATTCCCCCGTCGGGGTGACACCAACCATCGTGTGGCCGCGCTAGCTTCGGTCGGCCACGGCGGCCGAGCCCGGAGGGGAGACGCATGGACGACACACTGAGGATGTGGTCGCTGGATACGCGCCCGGGCCACGAGCCCGATGATGAGCGGTGCGTCGAGCGCATCCTCGGCGCGGCGGTCCTCGCCCCATCCGGTCACAACACTCAGCCGTGGCGCTTCGCGCGCCGCGGCGCCACGATCGAAGTGTTCGCCGACCGCACCCGGGCCCTCCCGGTCGTCGACCCCGACGACCGCGAATTGCTCATCTCATGCGGCTGCGCCCTCCAGAACATGGAGATCGCGGCGCGCGCGATGGGCCGTCCGCCGCGCACCGAGATCCTCCCCGAGCCCACGAACCCCGACCTGCTCGCGCGCGTGTCGATCGCCGAGCGCGGCCCGGCCGACGATGAGGCCGCGGCCCTCTTCACGTGCATTCCGCGCCGGCGCACCAACCGCGGCGCATACGACATCGAGCCGATCGCCCCGAGGGTGATCACGCGCATCGCCGAGGCGGCTGCCGCGGAGGGAGCCCGTCTCGCCGTGGTGACCGAACGGGAGGCGAAGGGCGTCCTTGCCGACCTGATCGCCGAGGGCGACCGCCTCCAGATGGCCGACCGGCGCTTCCGGCGCGAGCTGGCAGCCTGGATCATCTCCAACCACAGCGCCCGCCTCGACGGCATACCCGGGTACGGGTTCGGGATGTCGGACCTGATGGCGATGATGGGCCCGCTGGTGGTGCGCAGCTTCGACATCGGCCGCTCCCAGGCCGCGAAGGACCGCGAGCTGGCGGAGGGCTCGCCGGCCCTCTGCGTGCTCCTCACCGACGGCGACGGCCCCCGTGACCACCTGATCGCGGGACGTGCGCACCAACGCGCCACCCTCGTCGCGCTGAGCGAAGGTCTCTGGACCAGCTACCTCAACCAGCCGATCGAGGTCGACGGGCTACGGCCTCGTGTCGCCGCCGCCATCGGCGATGCCGCCCACCCGCAGCTGCTCACGCGCATCGGCCGCGGCGAGTCGCCCGACCCGACCCCGCGGCGCCCCCTGCGCGAGGTCCTTCTCTCCTGACGACGGCGGGGACGCGCCGACCGGCCCCGGTGGCGGGCCGCCTCTAGACTGCCCGCCATGGCCAAGACATCCGGCACCAGCGCGAGCGCGGGAGCGGGCCTCGTCCTCCTGACGCTCGCCACCGGGCAGTTCCTGATGATGCTGGACAGCTCGGTGATGAACGTGTCGATCGCGACCGTCGCGGAGGACGTCGGGACCACCGTGTCGGGCATCCAGGCCGCCATCACGCTCTACATGCTCGTGATGGCGACGATGATGATCACCGGCGGCAAGATCGGCACCATGATCGGGCGCCGCCGCGCGTTCTCGATCGGCTGCGTGGTCTACGGGGCCGGCTCGCTCACCACCGCCCTGGCGCCGAACGTCACCGTGCTCTACCTGGGCTGGTCGGTCCTCGAGGGGCTCGGCGCCGCGCTGATCATGCCCGCGATCGTCGCGCTGGTCGCCACGAACTTCCCGGCCGAGGAACGCCCCCGCGCCTACGGGCTCATCGCCGCCTCCGCGGCGATCGCGGTGGCCGCCGGCCCGCTGATCGGTGGTTTTGCGACCACCTACTTCTCGTGGCGTTACGTCTTCGCGGGCGAGGTGGTGCTCGTCTTCGCCATCCTGCTGCTGGCGCGGAGAATCCACGACGCCCCGGCCGAGGGCTACACCGACTTCGACTTCCTCGGGAACGTCCTGTGGGTCCTCGGCCTGGGGCTCGGCGTGTTCGGCGTGCTGCAATCGGGGTCGTGGGGGTGGGTCTCGCCGAAGCCCGACGCCCCCGGGTTGCTCGGCGTGTCCGCCGTCACCTGGCTGATGATCGCGAGCCTGATCATCCTCTGGGCCTTCGTGCTCTGGGAGAACCGGCGCGTCGCCCACGAGCGCGAACCGCTGATCCGCCTCAAGATGCTGGACAACCTCCAGCTCGAGGGCGGGCTGACGATGTTCTTCTTCCAGTTTCTCGTCCAGGCCGGGATCTTCTTCATCGTCCCCCTCTTCCTGTCGGTGTCGCTGGGCCTGTCGGCGTTCGAGACAGGGGTCCGCCTGCTGCCGATCTCGATCGCGATCCTGGTCGCCGCGGTCGGGGTCCCGAAGATGTTCCCGGCCGCATCGCCGAGGAGGGTGGTGCAATTCGGCCTGGCCAGTCTCGCGGCGGGCCTGATCGTGTTGATCGGGGCCCTCGAGGCGGGTGTCGGCCCCGAGGTCGTCACCCTGCCGCTGATCCTCGCGGGCCTCGGTGTCGGCGCCCTCGCGTCGCAGCTGGGCGCGGTCACGGTGTCGTCGATGCCCGACGAGATGAGCGGCGAGGTCGGCGGCCTTCAGAACACCGTGTCGAACCTCGGCGCGGCGCTCGGCACCGCCCTCGCCGGGTCGGTGCTGATCGCGGTGCTCGGCGCATCCTTCATCTCCGGCGTGCAGCAGAACCCCGCGGTGCCGCCCAGCGTCGTGGCGGAGGCGCAGGTGCAGTTGACGGGCGGCGCCGAGTTCATCTCGGATGCCCAGCTGGAGACCGCCCTCGAGGAGGCGGACGTGACGCCGGAGACCGCCGAGGCGATCGTCGACGAGAACGCGGAGGCGCGTATCGACGCGCTGCGCGTCAGCCTCCTGGTGCTGACCCTGTTCGCGCTGGCTGCCCTGTTCTTCACGCGGCGCCTGCCGGCAGCGCCCGTCGGCGCGCCGGCCGGGACAGCCGCGGGCGCGGGGCCGGAGCCGGCTCCGGTCGCGCCCGGTGAGCGCCGGGTCGAACCCGCCTGACGCGGGCGCGGCGGGCCGCGCCGGTCA
>JBKHVQ010000135.1:0-3399 GCA_046569985.1 Thermoleophilia bacterium
CACACCACCTTCAACCAGACCGTCGCCGAGACCGACCGGCTGTCGTCGGTCAACCCGAACCTGCAGAACATCCCCGTCCGCACCGCCCTGGGGCGGGAGATCCGCGACGCGTTCGTCCCCGAGGACCGCTGCGTGCTGATCAGCTGCGACTACAGCCAGGTGGAGCTGCGCATCCTGGCGCACTGCTCGAAGGAGCCGGTGCTGGCCGAGGCCTTCCGCCGGGGCGAGGACGTTCACCGCGCGACCGCCGCCGAGGTGTTCGGCATGGCGCCCGAGGACGTCGACCGTGCCACCCGCGACCGGGCGAAGGCCGTCAACTTCGGGATCATCTACGGCATCAGCGACTTCGGCCTGTCCGAGCAGCTGGGTATCCCGCGCGACGACGCGAAGGCCTACATCGAGACCTACCTCGCCCGCTACCCGCGCGTGCGCAGCTTCATCGACAGCACGATCGCGGCGGCGACCCAGGATGGCTTCGTGACGACCCTCCTGGGCCGGCGCCGGCCGATCCCCGAGCTGTCGGGCCGCACGCAGCAGCAGCGCCAGCTCGGTGAGCGCCTCGCGGTCAACACGATCATCCAGGGCACCGCCGCCGACATCATCAAGGCCGCGATGGTGCGCGCCCACGCCGCTCTGCGCGAGGCCGGGCTCGACGCGCGGCTCATCCTCCAGATCCACGACGAACTGCTGATCGAGGCACCCGAGGCCGAGGCCGCGAAGGTCACGGCCCTCGTGCGCGAGGCGATGGTCGGGGCCTACCGTCTCGACCCGCCGCTGGTCGTGGAGACCGGCACCGGCCGCACCTGGCTCGACGCCAAGGCGTGACCGAGGAGGAGGCCTACGCGGTTCTCCAGGTCGTCCCGGAGGCCCATCCGAAGGTGATCCGCGCGGCGGCGGACGTGCTGCGCGAACTTGCGCTCGCCGACACCGGCGACGACGCGCCCCGGCGACTGGTGGAGCTGGATCGCGCGCGCGTCACCCTCGAACGCGCCGGGCGCCTGGGCTGATCGCGGCACGCCGGCACGCCGGCACGACGCATCCACCGGAAACTCAGGTATCCTTCCGGGAATGCAGACAATCGCCGCCGTTCATCCCCTCCAGCCGCGCTTCGCGCAGGCCGTCACCGGGGTCCTGTGCCTCGAGGCCGCCATCTTCCAGGTGTGGCCGGTCGTCGGGGTCGCCCTCGGCCTCATCGTCCTCAACCTCGCCGGCCCGCGCTGGTCGCCCGTCGGGTGGCTCTTCCGCATGATCGCCCCGCCGCCCAAGGAGATGGAGCCGGTCGCCCCGGTGCGGTTCGCCCAGGGCATGGCCGTCGCGATGCTCGCCGCGTCGCTCGTCCTCGTCGCGCTCGGGCTCGAACTCGCCGCGTGGGTCATCGTCTGGGCCGTCTCCATCGTGGCGCTCTTCTCCGCCATCTCGGGCATCTGCGTCGGCTGCGAGATCTACCGCCTCCTTCTCGCCTCCCGCCGCGGCGACGAGCGGGCCGACCTGCGCGCCCCGCTCGGCCTGACCGGGCAGGGCCCCTGGCTGGTCGTGCTCACCGCCCCCGGCTGCGTGCGCTGCGAGCCGGTCGCGCGGGAGTTCGAGCGCGCCGCGGGCCGCGAGGTGCTGCGGGTGAGCCTGGCGGAACGCCCCGGCGCGGCCGTCGTGCCCGTGCGGAGCGTCCCGGCGGCCCTGGCGGTGGGCGCCGACGGCCGGCTGGTGTCGGCCCGCGCCGGCGCCCTCAAGCGCCCCGAGCTCACGGAGATCGCCGCCGCGGTGTGATCCACCGGCCCCCTGCCCGGCCTCGGCGGGGGAGGGGGCCGGTCCGGCTCGGCACGGGGCCGATCGGGCACCGGCCCGACGGGGAGTGACGGGCGCCCCGGGCGCGTCTATACTGCCCTCTTTCCGGCGGTCCGGCTCCGCGCCGCTGCCCGGACCCGTTTTTTCACCCCACAAGGACAACCAAACCGATGACGACTGAGAACACCGAGATCGTGGCCGACCCCGAGGTGGAGGCCGTCGCGCCCGCCGCTGAGGACGCCGCTCCCGCCGAGCCGATCGATCTCGACACCCCCATCCACCCGCTGGACGGCCCCGAGTACATCGAGGTCGACGGCGAGATGGTGCCGAACTACGACATCACGATCCCCGACTTCTCCGAGGGCGATGTCGTCAACGGCCGGGTGGTGCGCATCGACAAGGACGAGGT
Source organism: Thermoleophilia bacterium (assembly GCA_046569985.1). Lineage (GTDB taxonomy): Bacteria > Actinomycetota > Thermoleophilia > Miltoncostaeales > Miltoncostaeaceae > JAVJSF01. The sequence goes on from JBKHVQ010000135.1 coordinate 2,192, forward strand.
CCTGGTCGACATCGGCTACAAGAGCGAAGGCGCCATCCCGCTGCCCGAGCTCTCGATCCGCAAGAGCGTCAAGCCCGAGGAGGAGGTCTTCCTCGGTGAGATGGTCGACGCGCTGGTCATGCAGAAGGAGGACCAGGACGGCCGGCTGATCCTGTCGAAGAAGCGCGCCCGCTTCGAGAAGGCGTGGAAGCGCATCGAGGCCGCGTCGACCGCCGGTGAGAACGTCGAGGGCACGGTCATCGAGGTGGTCAAGGGCGGCCTCATCCTCGACCTCGGCGTGCGCGGCTTCCTGCCGGCCTCCCTGGTCGACATCCGGCGCGTGCAGGACCTCGACGAGTTCCTCGGCCGCAAACTCGAGTGCAAGGTCATCGAGCTCAACCGCAACCGCAACAACGTCGTCCTCTCGCGTCGCGCCGTCCTCGAGGATGAGCGCCGCGAGGTGCGTCAGAAGATCCTCGACGAGCTGCAGCCCGGCCAGGTCGTCGAGGGCGTCATCTCGAACATCGTCGAGTTCGGCGCGTTCGTCGACCTCGACGGCATCGACGGCCTGATCCACATCTCCGAGCTGTCCTGGAGCCACGTCAACCACCCCTCCGAGGTGCTCCAGATCGGCGAGAAGGTCCAGGTCAAGGTGCTCGACATCGACCGCGACCGCCAGCGCATCTCCCTGGGCCTCAAGCAGACCCAGGCCGACCCGTGGCAGAGCGTCATCGAGAGCTACCAGGTCAACGACGTCGTCGAGGGTCGCGTGACCAAGGTGGTCACCTTCGGCGCCTTCGTCGAGATCCACCCCGGCGTCGAGGGCCTGGTGCACATCTCCGAGCTGGCCGCCCACCACGTGGAGAACCCGCGCGAGGTTGTCAACCAGGGCGACGTGCTCGCCGTGCGGGTCATCGAGATCGACGCCGACCGGCGCCGCCTCTCCCTCAGCCTCAAGCGCGTCGCCGACAGCGACGCCGTCCAGCACCGGATCGACGAGGACGGCAACGAATACGTCGAGGGTGAGTACGCGGAGGGCGAGTACGCCGAGGCCGAGGGCGACTACGACGAGGCCGCCGAGGGCGAGGCCGTTGCGCAGGCCGCGCCCGGCCAGGAGGAGGCCGTCGCCGAGGCCGCAACCCAGGACGAGGGCGTCGCCGAGGCCGAGGCCGATGCCGGGACCGGCGAGCCGGTCGCGGGCGAGGTCGAGGCGGACGGCCAGGAGGCCT
>JBKHVQ010000136.1:0-5917 GCA_046569985.1 Thermoleophilia bacterium
TGTCCGGAACGTCTCGACCCTGGTGCTGGCCCTGCAGGAGGCCGATGACCCCGGCGGTGCCGTCGATGCTCTGCAGGAGTTCACCAACGAGAACCGCACGAACTCCGAGGCGTACCTGCAGCTCGGCGTCTCCGCGCAGGCGATCGGACGGACCGCCGTGGCGCGCCTGGCGTTCCAGCGCTACCTGCAACTGGAGCCCGACAGCTCGCGCGCCGAGTTCGTGCGCGAGCAGTTGCAGGCCCTGTCGGGCACTCCCGCCGAGGCACCCGCGGCGGGCTGACCGGGGCGCTCATTCCGCGGGCCTTTGCTAGGGTTCGCGACCGCGGGCCGTTAGCTTAGTTGGTAGAGCAGGGGACTCTTAATCCCAAGGTCGAAGGTTCGAATCCTTCACGGCCCACTCGCAAAATCCCCTCTCAGCAGGGGATTTTTTCGTTGTTCGCGGGTGCCCCAGATTGGCCGGCGCGACCGTGGGTCACCACGAGCCGCGCCGCCACCCGGCAACCGCCGCACCACACGTGTACGGGGGCGATCGCGCAGGCAGACTGAGGCGTGTTATCGTCGATCGACGATGAACGATATGGATGACGTGCGCTCGACCGCCCACTCGGCCACCGCCTCGGAGGGCAACGGCTCGGAGCTCGACGAGATCGCCGCCGTGGCGAAGGCGCTCGGCCACCCCATCCGGGTCCGGATCATGCGCATCCTGCTCGCCCAGGATGCCTGCATGTGCGGTCAGATCGTCGACCAGCTCCCGGTGGCGCAGGCGACCGTCTCGCAGCACCTGAAGATCCTGCGGGACGCCGGCCTGGTGCGCGGCGAGATCGATGGCCCACGTGTCTGTTACTGCGTCGACCACGCCGCGCTCGACCGCCACCAAGCGCTTCTCGCCTCGCTGACCGCCGGAGTCGCACCGGTGTCATGCGGGCCCGGGCAGCTGGGGTGCTGACCTCTGCCACGACGGCCGTGAGCGGCGAGCCTCCCGGAGCGACAGTCCACTGAGAATGGAGTGACGATGAGCGACAGCGACCAGGCCGGGGTCACCTGCCCCAACTGCCGGCGGGGGGCGACGACGATCCCCGCCACCGAGGATGTCGTGCACTGCGAGTGGTGCGGCATGGAGTACCCGGTGCCGGCATCGCATCGGGTCGCGCCCCCGTCGCACGGCCACCCCGCCGAGCCGATCGACGGCGAGGCCGGTGGCGCGGCGGGCGCGCCTTTGGTCTACGAGATCCGGGGTCACAGCACGGGACACGGGCAGGCCCAGATCACTTCCAAGGGGCACCCGATCACCATCGACACGTCCCCCGGCGTCGGCGAGGAACACCCGGGCCCGGCGGAGCTGCTGGCGGGGGCGTTCGCGGGGTGCCTGCTCAAGAACGTGGAACGCTTCGGGGAGCGACTGTCGTTCCGCCACCACGGGGGCTGGGTGAGCGTGCGTGCGCAGCGGCAGGAGTCGCCGCCGCGGTTCACCTCGATCACCTACACCCTGCACGTGCGCACCGACGAGGAGCCCGCCCGCGTCGACCTGCTGCACCGCAACCTCCAGAAGCACGGCACGATCTTCAACACCCTCGCGGCCGTGTGCGAGGTCAGCGGGGAGATCGTCGCCGAGCCGCTGCACGCCCACCCGGGCACCTGAGCGCGAGCCCGTGAGGCGCGGGCCGGCGGCGCCGGTCGACCCGCGGGACGACCTGGTCATGGATCGACGGGCCCATGTGTTCCTCCCCGGCGACGGCTGACCGGCGGCCCGGGGGGAACGATCCACCCGCTCACAGAGCGGCATTCCTCGTTGTTGAGGCGGTCTGCGGGGACGGAGCCGGGGGCGTCGGCCGTCACGGAGTCGGCGTCGGCACGCTCCCCGGGTCGGTCGCGGCGCTCTGGTCGGACGCCGTGGCGGTCGTCACCGCGGCGGCGCTCTGGGAGCCGCTTTGGGCGGGGATGGCCGTGATCGGGCGTGCGGCCTGCGCGGTGCCGGTGCCGGTGCCCTCGGCGACCAGGGTGAAGATGTGCCGGCTGCCGTCACACGGCACCGTGAGGCCCGCGGAGCCGCGCACCGGCAGGGCGCCCTGACCGGGGAGCGGCTCCCCGTCGAGATGGAACGCCACGGCCTCGGTGTTGCGCGTGCGCCACTCGACGCGCACCTGCGCGGCGCTTTCACCGGTGGTGCAGCCGATGCGACTCGGCATGGTCAGCAGGGTGACCGCGGGCCGCGCCGCCGGCGCGCGGCGCGGCACGGTGTGCACCGTGCCCTCATGTTCGACGCTCGTGCCGCCCGCACCCCCGGCCGTCAGGGTGACCGTGTGATCGGCGTTGTCGCAGGGCACCGCCACGCTGCCGCGCCCGCTCGCCGGGTAGCCCGCGCCGGCGGGGACCGACTGTCCGTCCACCGCGAAGCTGACGCCCTCCGCGTTGGAGGTGGTCCACGTCACGGGCACCGCCGCCTGCGCGCCGGTGCACGCCACCTCGGCCGGCATCGCGAACGCGTCGATTGAGGGATGGTCGGCGGGCCGGTCGACCACCGTCGCGACGTTCACCGCGAACGACGCGGCAGAGGTGCCGACCCCGTAGGCGGTGACCTCGACGCGGTGGCTGTCGCCATCGCAGGGAAGGGGAACCTCGGCGCTGGCGTCCACCGGCTCATCGGAGGCGGCGGTGAGCGGGCGCCCGTCGACACCCAACTGCACCGCGCGGGCGTTCTCGGTCGTCCACCTCACGCGCACCGCGGTCTCGCCCGACGCGCAGCGCACCGACGGCGGGGCGGACACCGTGCGCACGATCGGCCGCGGATGGACCACCGCGCGCCGGGCGGTCGTCACGGTGAGGCCCTCGGACACCGTGTTGCCATCGGCCTCGGCCACGACATCGATGCGGTGGCGGCCGTTGCTGCACGGAATCGGGATGTCACCCGCGCCGGAGGTCGCATAGACGCCCCCCGCGCGCGCCGGCACGGCCTCCCCGTCCACCGAGAACTCCACCGAGGCCGCGTTCTCGGTGCGCCACGCGATGCGCGCGGTCGTCTCGGTGCCGGTGCAGGCCACCTCCGGCGTGGCGCTCAGCGCAGTGATGACGGGGCCCGCGACGACCGTCGTGGCCGGCGCTGCGGCCTCGGAGGCCGAATCGTCGCCGCCGCACCCGGCCAAGCCCGCAATGATCGCGATCGCCGCAACCGCCATCCAAGCTCGCCGCATCGTTTCCCCCCGACGCCCGCCGTGTCCCGCGCACTCTGCCACGCGGAAGGGCACCGGTCACTCCGGTGCCTCGGGCGGCCGGCCGCGTCTTGACAGGGGGTGCGCGTAGGGAGGACGCTCGCAGGCAGAGACCGACCGCACCGCGCAGAGGACACCGGCTGAACTTGGCCGGTCGCCCACGCGGACGTCGCGGCCGACGTGGCGCGGCGACGCCGGCCCCCCGGAGGAGGAAGACTTGACGAAGACCGATCTTGTCGAGTCGTACGTCGCGGCGTGGCGCGAGCGGGACCCCGCCGCGATCTCCGCGCACTTCGCCGCCGACGGGGTCCGCCGGTGGGAGGTCGTGGTGCCACCGGTGATCGGCGGGCCCAACCGGTTCCGCGGGCCGGCGGAGATCGCGGTCCCGATCCGCGGCCTCCTGGGGGCCATCCCCGACCTCGACCTCGAGGTGCCACGACTGGTGGAGACGGCGGATGGGGCGATATGCGAGTGGCGGCACAGCGGTATGCACACCGGCTCGTGGAACGACTGGGCACCCCAGGGCGAGCGCGTCGAGTTCGCCGGGGTGTCGGTCTATCGCATCGCCGGCGACATGTTCGCGGAGGAGTGCATCTACTTCGATCCGGACCTGCTGGTGCGCAACTGGGCCGTTCCGCTCGGGACGCTCGCCGGCGTCGGCCTGTCGACGCTACGACAGGGGCGGGCGATAAGGCGGGCCCGAAAGCGCGCCCGAGCCTGACCCGCTCGCGGCCGCCCGGCGCGGTTTCACCGGCCCGGGAGGGGGGCGGACGCTCGTGTTTCACCCGAGATGGAGGAGAGCCGAGAGCGGGAGGCCGCCCCCGGGAAGGGCGCGGCGCGGGACCCGCCCGCGCTCGCCGTGCCAGCCCGGATCGTCTGGTCGCCTGGCGGATGGGGTCTTCGCCATCGTCATCACGTTGCTGGTCCTCGAGATCGCCGTGCCGGAGAACCTGTCGGGCGACGCGCTGCGGCTGGTGCTCGACGAGTTGAGGCCGACGCTCGTCGCCTGGGTGATCAGCTTCCTGATCACCGGCATGTACTGGGTGTCGCATCGTGATCTCTTCTCCGGCATCCGCACCGTCAACCGCGACCTCGTCTGGCTGAACCTCCTCTTCCTCCTGCCGGTCGCCCTGATCCCGTTCGCGGCCTCGGTGCTCGGCCGGTACCCCGACGAGCCGGTCGCGCTGCACCTGTACGGGGTGGTGGTGATCGCCGCGAGCGCGATGAGGCTCCTGCTGCTGTGGTACGCGCCGCGCCGTCCGGCGCTGCTGTGGCCCGACGCCGTCGCCGAGCGGGTCGGGGTGGCCATCGCCATCGCCGCGGCGCCGATACCCGTCTACCTGGTCGCCATCGCCGTCGCCGGCGCCTCGACGACGCTCAGCGGCCTCCTCTACCTCGCGGTGCCGTTCCTGTACTTCCTCCTGGTCACCCTGCTGCGCGAGCGGCCGGGAACGCGGACCGAGGCGGACGAGTTCACCTGAGCACCGACGCCGGGGCCGCGCATGGCCGACGACGGGTCCCCGCTGCGAACACAGCCTGGCTCTCGGCCGGGGCGACACGCATCGTGGTCACCGTGAACGTCCTGGCCACCGTCGCCGCGCGGAGGCGGCCGGCCGCCGTGAGCGTCGTCGCGGGAGGATCGACCAGCAGTCGTTCTACACGTGCAACGTGGCACCGAGCCGAATGGACACAGGCGCCTACTGCGCACCCGGGGAACCTCCCGCCGAACGCGCCCAGCGAGTCGATCGGGCCGATGGTGTGGCGGGGTCCGACCACCTCCACCGGCAGCCCCTACCAGCGAGGGGCCCGCACCGCCGGGTGCCGGGCTCTCAGGCGTCCGCCGGCTCCGTTGCGATCGTCCTGATGCGCGCGATCGCCAGGCGGCACACCGCGAGGTAGGGCGCCACCGCCCACGGTACGCCGAAGCCGACCCGGCAGCGGCCCGGCCCGAGCGGATCCAGGCGGTGGTCGGTGGCCCCGACACCGGCCACCGTCCACGCCCACCGCCGCCCCTCCTCGAAGGCCGTCACCTCGAACGGCAGGGTGACCCCGAGGACGGTCGACACCGTGCCGGTGGCGCCGAGGCGGAGACGGCCACCGTCGATCGCGGCCGCCCGAACCGAGGGTCCCCACGACGGCCACCTCGCCGGGTCGGTCAGGAGATCCCAGACCTCGACCGCGGGCGCCTCGACCTCGCCCGTCACCCACAGACGCCTCATCAACCCACCGTATCGCGGGCGGACCCGGGCGGCTCAGGGATCGCGGCGGCCGGAGCTAAGGTCGGCCGGTCGATGCCGCGGAAGGGCGCCAACACGTCCCGCGGCCACACACAGGGAGAGGACGCGTGGGAAGACTCGTGGCGGCCGTCGCGGCCGGCCTGGGGTGCTGTGCCATGGCCCTCGCGGGCACGGCGCCGGCGATGGGCGCTCCGGCGGCGTTCGGAGTGCAGGACGACCGGCTCAACTCCCCCGGTGAGCTGCCGGCCGACCGGCTGAGCCTGATCGAGCAGTCGCGCACCAAGGTGACGCGTCACGACGTCCTCTGGTCGCACATCGCACCCGAGCGCCCGCGACGCCCCGCCGACCCCGGTGACCGGGCCTACGACTTCGAGCGCCTCGATGCCATCGTCCGCGGGCTCGCGGAGCGCGACATCGTCCCGATCCTCGTCGTATACACCACACCCGCGTGGGCGGCGGCCCGCGGCGGCCCGC
>JBKHVQ010000137.1:0-3893 GCA_046569985.1 Thermoleophilia bacterium
TTCCGAGGTTGACGCCCAGCGGTGCGCGGGGGCGCAGGCCGTGGCGGTGCCAGCGCAGCAGGCGCTCGGCGGTGCGCGCGGCCCCGTCGTTGTTGAAGCCCATGCGGTTGATCAGGGCCTGGTCGGCGGGGAGGCGGAACAGGCGCGGCCGCGGGTTGCCGGGCTGGGCGAGCGCGGTGATGGTGCCGACCTCCGCGAAACCGAAGCCGATCGCGGGCCAGGTGGGCGCGGCGAGAGCCCGCTTGTCGTACCCGGCGGCCAGGCCGATCGGGTTGGGGAAGTCGAGCCCCATCAGGGTCTGCGAGAGTCGCCCTCCGGCCCGCGGGGGACGCGCGACCCGGCCCGCGAGCGGCGCGGCGAGGGCGAAGCCGCGCATGGCGACCCCATGCATGCGCTCAGGGTCGATCCGGAAGAGCAGCGGCAGGACGGCCTCGTCGTAGTACCCCACCCGGGTCAGCCGCTCGCGGCGATCTCGTCGGTGCGCCGGGCCATCTCGACATCGCGCGCGGTGATCCCGCCGGCGCTGTGGGTGCTCCATCGCACGGTGACGCGGTTCCAGGAGATCGCGACGTCGGGGTGGTGGTCGGCCTGGTCGGCGGCGGCGGCGAGGCACGCGACGAAGGCGATCGCATCCGAGAAGCCGCCCGGGACGGTGATGACGCGAACGAGGGCATCGCCCTCGCGACGCCACTGCGGCAAGTCGCGCAGTGCGGCGTCGATCTCGTGTTCCTCAAGCATTCGCTCAGCATATTGGGCGAGGCGCGAGCCGGTGTATTAGGGTCCGGCCTTCCGCCAAACGGACCGGTCTGTCCACTTCTTCTCCGGAGACGCGCATGAACTCCGCGCCGGCCCCGGCGAGCAATCGCTGGCTCGTGCTCGTGATGGTCTGTATCGCCCAGTTCATGGTGGTCCTCGACGGCACCGTCGTGAACGTGGCCCTGCCCCACATCGCCGAGTCGCTCGACTTCTCGGCGGCGAGCCTCCCCTGGGTGATCAACGCCTACACACTCGTGTTCGGCGGTTTCCTCCTGCTGGGGGGCCGCCTGGCCGACATCGTCGGCCGCAAGCGCCTCTTCCTCGCCGGCATCGTGGTGTTCACCGTCGCGTCGGTCGCCTGCGGGCTCGCCCAGTCGCCGGAGATGCTGCTGGTGGCGCGCGCGCTGCAGGGCCTCGGCGGCGCGATGGTCTCGCCCGCCGCGCTGTCGATCGTGACCACGACCTTCCGCGACCCGGGCGAGCGCGCCAAGGCCCTGTCGGTCTGGGCGGCGATCGCCGTGGGTGGCAGCGCCGTCGGCCTCCTGGTGGGCGGCGTCCTCACCGAGGCGCTCTCCTGGGAGTGGATCTTCTTCATCAACGCGCCGATCGGCCTGGCGGCGCTGGTCGCGTCGCTGCGCATCGTCCCGGAGTCGCGGATGGAGAGCCGCGGCGGGATCGACCTCGCGGGCGCCGTTTCGGTGACCGCCGGTGTGACGCTGCTCGTGTACGCCATCGTGAAGGCCGAGAGCTTCGGCTGGCTCGCGCCGCGGACCTGGGCGCTGCTCGGCGGTGCCGTCCTGCTGCTGGGGGCGTTCGTGCTGATCGAGCGCGCCGTGAAGGTGCCGCTGGTGCGCCTCGGGATCTTCCGCATGAGGCACCTCACCGGGGCGAACCTGGTGATGCTCGCGGTGATGGGGGGCCTGTTCGGGACCTTCTTCTTCACCTCGATCTACGTCCAGAACATCCTGGGTTTCTCGGCGATCGAGACCGGTGTCGCCTTCCTGCCGATGACGATCACGATCATCCTGTTCTCGGGTCTCGCGCAGCAGCTCCTGGCGCGCGTCAGCCCGCGCTCGCTCGGTCTCGCGGGGATGATCACGTCCGCGGTCGGCCTCCTGATGCTGCGCGGCATCGACGCTGACGGCTCCTACTGGACCGATCTGCTGCCAGGGATCCTGGTCATCGCCGCCGGGCTGGGTCTCACCTTCGTGCCGCTCACCCTCATCGCCACCAGCGGCGTGGCCGACGAGGACGCCGGCCTCGCCTCGGGCCTCTTCAACGCCTCGCAGCAGGTGGGCGGCGCGCTCGGCCTGGCGATCCTCACCACGGTGGCCAACTCGTATACGGCCGATGCGCTCGGCGGCCTGACGGGGGCGCCGACCCCCGAAGAGCAGGCGAGCGCCCTGGTGGAGGGCTTCCAGCGCGGCTTCGTCGCCGGCGCGGGCCTGATGATCATCGGGGCCGTCCTGCTCGCGGTCCTCGTGCGTAAGCGCGACCTCGATGCCGTGAACGCGGAGCAGCCCGCGGCCGTGCACATCTAAGGGGCAGTGCCCTCCCCCCGCCATCTCCGTTCCGACGCCGCCCGCAACCGGGAGCGCATCCTGGCGGCCGCGGAGGAGGTGTTCGCGGAGGAGGGCGCGGGGGCGGGCATCGCAGAGGTGGCCCGGCGCGCCGGCGTCGGGCACGCCACGGTCTTCCGGCGTTTCGCGACCAAGGAGGCGCTTCTGCTCGCGCTGATGGCGGCGCGCATGGAGGCGCTGACCGCCGCCGCGGACGAGGAGGCCGCCACCGCGCCACGTTCCGAGGCGCTGGAGCGGTTCATGGCCCGGATGGCGGAACATCTCGCGGGCGACCGCGGGTTCCGCGACGCGAGCGGCTGCTCGTATGCCCTGGACCCTGATCTCGATGCTCCGCGCCGGGCGCTGACCGACAGCGTGCGGCGGCTCCTCGTCGTCGCCCAGGAGGCGGGGCGGGTGCGCTGCGACCTGCGTACCGAGGATGTCTTCTTCCTCTGTTCGGCGGTCACCCACCGCTTCAACGAGGAGCACGTCGAGCCGGGCCTGTGGCGCCGCTACCTCACGCTGGCGATCGACGGCATGCGCACCCCGGTCCCGTCCCTGCTCGACACCCCCGCCCCGTCGCTGGCGGACCTCGAGGCCCGCCGGGCGGCCGAGCGATCCGCTACTCCTCGGGCGGGGGCGGGCTGACCGCACCCGGCGGCAGGCCCGGGCGGCCGGGAACCGGCAGGATTGCCGGGTAACTCACGGCGAACAGGAGTGTCTGATGGCGACCGAGCGACGTGCCGATGTCACCTGGAGCGGCGATCTCATGACGGGCAGCGGGACGATCACCCGCGTCACCAGCGGTGCCTTTGGCCCGCTGAAGGTGTCGTGGCCCTCCCGCGCGGAGGAGCCGAACGGCCTCACGAGCCCCGAGGAGCTGATCGCCTCGGCGCATGCCTCCTGCTACTGCATGGCCCTCTCGGCGGCGCTCGCGAAGGCGGGGACCCCGCCCACCGAGCTGCGGGCGTCGGCCACGGTGACCTTCGTGCCCGGCACCGGCATCACGCGTTCCGCCCTGACCGTGGTCGGCGTGGTGCCCGGCATCGACGCCCGCGCGTTCGACGCGGCGGCGGAGGGCGCGAAGGACGGCTGCCCGGTGTCGTCCGCCCTGAGGGGCAACGTGGAGCTGAGCATCGAGGCGACGCTGGAGAGCTGATCGGCCCGCGGGGGCGGGCCGCGGGTCAGCTGGCCGGCTCGCCCTCCGCGATCACGCGGTCGCGTCCCGCGGCCTTCGCGCGGTAGAGGTTCGCGTCGGCGCGGCGCATGAGCGAGGCCGGGTCGTCGCCGGCTTCCCAGTGGGCGACGCCGCACGAGATCGTGAGGGCGCCCGCGACCGGGAATTCCCTCTCGCGTACCGCGACCCGGATCCGCTCGGCCACCGCGAGCGCGGGGCCGCGGCAGGCCCCCGGCAGGATCACCGCGAACTCCTCCCCGCCGGTCCTGGCCACCAGGTCCTCGTCGCGGCGGCCGCTGGTCATGCGCCGCGCGAGTTCGCGCAGGACGGTGTCCCCGACCTCGTGGCCGTGGCGGGCGTTCACCGCCTTGAAGTGGTCGAGGTCGAGCATGATGAGGCTG
>JBKHVQ010000138.1:0-8853 GCA_046569985.1 Thermoleophilia bacterium
GAACACGGCGGCCCACACGGCGGGGCGCTTGGTGGCGGAGGGGCGCAGACCGGTCATGGGGGTGATGTTCGGCCCTGCACGCCGGGTTGTCGATCCCCACCCGGTCTCCCCCGGGTCCCTCTTTTCCCGGCCCGCCCTCCACCCCGCCGCGCCGGGCCCCTCCCCCGCCGATGCCGGAGACCCCCGTCCCCCTCCCCGCCCCACCGCCATGCCGGCTCCGGCCGGGTGGACGCGTATCGTTGCGGCGTCGGCCACGGCCCCGGAGGAGCGGTGCACGAGGGCAGTATGCGGGCGATCGTCGCGGCGGCCCTCGCCAACCTCGGCATCGCCACGGCCAAGTTCGCCGGGTTCATCGTCACCGGCTCGTCGTCGATGCTGGCCGAGTCGATCCACTCGCTGGCCGACACCGCCAACCAGGGCCTCCGGGTCTTCGGCGGGAAGCGGGCCGCCCGGCCCGCGACGGCCCAGCACCCGTTCGGCTATGGGCGCGACCGGTACTTCTGGGCCTTCGTCGTCGCGATGGTGCTCTTCAGCGCCGGCGGAGCGTTCGCCGTGTACGAGGGCATCGAGAAACTGCGCTCGCCACATGAGATCAGCTCGCCCGAGGTGGCGATCATCATCCTGGCGGTCGCCGTCGTCCTGGAACTCTTCTCGCTGCGCACCGCGGTCCGCGCCGCCCGGCCCGAGCGCGGCACGCGCTCATGGGCGGCGTACGTTCGCCGCTCCAAGAGCCCCGAGCTGCCGGTGGTGCTGCTCGAGGACCTCGGCGCGCTGATCGGCCTGGTGCTCGCGCTCGTCGGCGTGACCCTCGCGGCCGCGACCGGCGAGCCGCGCTGGGACGGGGCGGGCACCCTCTCCATCGGGGTGCTGCTGGTGCTGATCGCCGTCGTCCTGGCGGCCGAGATGAAGAGCCTCCTCATCGGCGAGTCCGCCACCGACGAGGACCAACGGGCGATCCGGGCGGCCATCGAGGCCGGGCCTCCGGTGCGCGGCCTCATCCACATGCGCACCCTGCACCTGGGTCCCGAGGAACTGCTGGTGGCGGCGAAGATCGAGCTCGACCCCGGGCTGTCGGCGGCCGGCTTCGGCGCGGCGATCGACACGGTGGAGGCGCGCATCCGCGCTGCCGTGCCGATCGCCCGCGTGATCTACCTCGAGCCCGACCAGCGCCGGCCGGCGGGCGAGCCCACGCCCGCCGCACCGCCCGCGGCCTCTAGCTAGGGGGAGGCGGCGCCCTCGATCTCGGCCCGCTCCGCCGCCCGCGCGAACATGTCGGCGATGCGGCGGGCCTCCGCGGGCGTGAGGCGCATGTACGAGGGACGCAGGCCCTCGTGCCAGTACACATCGACATACGGCCGTCCGCGGAAGACGGGGCCGCCGATCGACGCCTGCACCACCACCCGGCAGCGTCCCTCGCCGTACCGCACCGACTGCGGGTCGGGGATGTGCGTGGTCTCGTCCTGCCACAGCACCCGCGCGTCGTCGTCGCGACGGCCGATGCCGTCCTCCCAGATGGACTCCAGCTCCTCGCGCGGCTCGTCGGCCACCATCGCTCCCCCGCCGGTTGCCCGGGACCCGCCCGGCCTGACGGAGATCCTACGTCTCGGGGCCGGCCGCGGGCGCCACCGCCGGCTCGCGCGCCAGCAACGAGAACACCGCCATGTCCTCCCGCCCCTCGGGCGTCGGCCACGCGCCGCGGGCCGTCCCCTCCCTCACGAAGCCGGTGTCACGCACCACCGCCAGGGACGCATGATTCTCAACCGACGCGGTCAGGTCGAGGCGCACGAACCCGCCCGCGCCGAGCGCCCACCTGGACAGGAGGACGAGCGATCCGCGGGCGATGCCCCGCCCCCGGTGGTGGGGGTGGGTCCAGTAGCCGATCTCGGCGCGGGCCTGGTCGTGGCGGTCGACGACGATGCCCACGACCCCGCACAGGGCCCCGTCGGCGCGGTCGGTCGCGATCAGTTCCAGGGAGATCCCCGCGCGCCGGCGCGCCTCGGCGCCGGCGACGAATGCGCGCGCGTCGACGCGGTCGTAGTCGCGCGGGATGCGCGTGTAGCGCAGGATCTGGGGGTCGCGGCACGCCTCGTAGACCGGCTCCGCGTCGGACGCGACGGGCGGCCGGAGACGCAGGGACCCGTCGCGGAGCGGCGGGTCGGGGAGGGCGATGGCCACACGGCCCGCCACGCCCTCCCGTGTGCTCACCTCATCAGGCCTTGATGAGCACCGGAGTGCCCGGCCGTGCCATCCGCGCGACGCGGACGATGTCCCTGTTGTACATCCGGATGCAGCCGTTGCTGGCGCGCCCGCCGATCAGGCTGGGGACGCTGGTGCCGTGGATGGCGACGCGGCCGTCGCCTCCGGCGAACTCGTTGAGGACCCTGGAGTATCCGGTGATCGGCAGGACGATCGGGCCGAGGAATCCCGTCGGGTAGTTCGTCACCACCTTCTCGGCGATCGCGAACCGGCCGAGCGGGGTCGGCGTGCCCGACTTGCCCACGGCCACCGGCACGTTCAGGACGCGGCGCCCCGACCTGTAGATGCGCAGGCGACGGTCGCTGATGTCGATCTCCACCCGGAACGGGGTCTTCTTCAGCGTCACGAAGTCGCTGTGGATCCATCCGCGCACGCCGTTGGGGCGTATCGGCAGCAGAACCTCGATCCACACCTCGCCGTCGCGCACGACGCTGCGGGTGACCAGCAGCTCGGTGAGGCCGCCGGCGAACGGCGCCGTCGGCTGCAGCAGCACGCGCCGGCGCGCCCCGTTCTTGGGCGCCACCCGCACGCTGACCGACCGGTGGAGCGTCGCGATCCACGCCGACCTGCCGTTCGGGCGCGTCGGCACCAGCAGTTTCCGCGCGGGCTTCGGCTTCGGCGTCGGGGCGACCCCCGGGGCCGGTGCGACCTCGGTGGGAGCCGGCGCGACCTCGGCGGCGGGCTGCTCCTGCGCCACCGCCGGCGCGGCGGCGACGAGGCCGCAGGCGGCAACGGCGACCGCTGCCAGGCGAGTGTGTCCCATGGCGCGCATATAAGCACCGCGGTATCCCTCGACCAAGCGTCCGGGGCCCGTGCTCACAACGTTCTCACGATAAGCGGGCCTGGTCATCGGGGGCGGAGCAGTCCCATGACCAGAGGCCTCTCCGCGACCACGAGACCGGCGCGCACGTGCGGCGCCGCGTTCTCGATCGCTTGGCGCACGACGGTCGCGGCCCGCCGCACGCGCTCGTCGGACGCTCCCCGCGCGAGCTTCATCGCCATCTTCGGGCCCGCGGCCCGCGCCAGGTCCTTCGGGTGCGGGAAGCGCAGCGGCCCCTCGGTGGAGCCGACCGCGACGAGGCCCGCCTGGGTCACCAGATCGCGCAGCCGCGCGACGCCGCGGGCGGTCACACCCGCCTGCGAGAGGGCCTGCAACTCGCGTTCGCCGCCGTGCCCGGGAACGATGTCGATGATGGCCAGGCGCCCCGAGGAGCGCAGCAGGCGTGCGGCCTCGGCCAGGACCTCCGCCACGGAGTCGTCGTCGCGCATGCACAGCACCCCGTCGAGGAACACGATCGACGCGCAATCGTCCTCGAGCCCCGTGGACGACGCGGGGGCGCCGACCGCATCACCGGCCGTCCCGACCACGCGGCGCAGGTGCTCCACGGCCAGGGGGTCCTCGTCGACGCCGGTCCATGCGCGCGGCTCGTGGGCCAGCACGGTGCGGGCGGCGGTGCCGAACCCGGCGTCGAGTTCGACGACCCGGCTGTTGCGGTCGAGCCCCGCACCCTCCGCGGCCCGTTCGACCATCGGCGCGCCTCCCGGCGACACGAGCCCCGCGGCGGCACGGGCCGCGAGCGGCCACGCATCGCCCAGCACCGCGCTCTCGCGCTCCCGGCTCAGGATCCCCACCCGCTCCTCCTCATCGACTCTGGCGCGCACATGCAATCAGGCGCGGTGCCCCAGTCCAAGGGGCCGGACGCGCCGGATCGGGCGCCTCTCACCGCGATCCGGCGCGGACCAGCACGCCGACGACCCCGCCGGACGTCCACAGCGCTGCCGCCCCCGGTCCCCCGTCGGTGGCGAGACCGGCGGCGGCGGCGTCCGGCGCCGGACGCATCGCAGCGGACCGGCGGCGCCCGGTGGCGGAGCGTGCCGTGACCGCCGCGAGGTCGGCGGCGCGCCGCGAGTAGCGGCGCCAGGCGACCAGCAGGCCACCGGCGCCATCCACCGCGACATCGGCGACCGCGTAGCGGCACGCGCACAGGGATTGGCGCACGACGCTGACGGGTCGCCACGGCCCTCCGGATCGCGCGGTCACGGCCGCCACACCGCCGCGATCACCCCCGGTGTCCGAGACCACCCAGGCGACGGCGGCATCGCCTCGCGCGTTCATCCCCGCGCGCGGATCGTCCCCCACCGCCAGGTCGCCGAGGTTGCGCACCCGGCCCTCCCCATCGGTGACGGCGGCCCCGACGACCGCCGTGCCCCCGGGCAGGCGCGTGCGCCACGCGACCACGAGGCGGCCCCCGGAGCCCATGGCCATCGAGGGTACCGGAGAGTCGCCGTCCCCGATCCGGAGGGGTCGCTCGAATCCGGAGGGCGTGGAGCGCGCGAGGAACACGCGGCCGTCGGCGGTCCACGCGGCGGCGCCGTTGCCGGCCGCACCGGTGACGAGCGCGGGACGTCCGGTCGTGACCACGCTGCTCGCCCCGGGCCGGAAGCGCGTGGCCCCGGGCGGCAGAAGCGCCCGGCGCACCCGGTGGCCGGCACCGATGGCCTCGGCCCACATCACCGCCATCGCGCCCGACGCGTCGACGGCGACGGCGACATCCGTGACGTGCCCCGGGCCCCGGGCCGCAAGGCCCGTTCGCCACCTCGCCCGGCGGCCCGGGCGGATGGCCACCTCGACGCGGCCCCTGACCCCCCACGCGACGAGCGCCGCTCCCCGCGGCGAGATGGCGACCGCCGGGGCTCCCACCCCGGCCCGCGAGATGGTCCGCTCGCGCGACCAGACCCCGTCCCGGCCGCGCCGTTCGGCGATCCTGACCCGTCCGGTGCCGGCCCCGGCCGCGGCGGGCGAGCCGACCCATGCCGCCAGGTGGTCGCCGGCGGCGTTGCGCGCGATGGCGGGGGCGCGCTGGTCGGTGTCGCGCCGGTCGGAGAGGGCCTCGGGCGGGGCCCAGGATGCGTGCGCGGCCGGGACGCCGACAGCAAGCAGACCGGCGCACACCGCGAGGGTGGGGCGCATGAGCGCGACGGTACCAGCGCCGAGGGCCGGCGCCGACCGGGCCGGGGGCTCGCCGACACGCGCCCGCCCGGCCGCCGGGCCGTCAGGCCAGGTTACGGACCGGGGTGCCGACCGGGACGCGGCCCCACAGCCAGCGGATGTTGACGTTGTAGTTGCGGGTGCAGCCGTGCGAGTAGTAACGCCACCGGTCGTCGAGGAGGTACTCCTGGTTGGTGCCGTGGATGCCGTAGCCACGGTGGTACCAGAGGACGAGGGGGCCGAACGCCGGACCGGGCCCGGTCGTCTTCGAGTAGACGCGGTAGCTGCCGACCGGCGTCGGAGTCGAGGGCTTCCCGAAGACGACGGGGAAGACGCGCACCAGTCGCCCCGACTCGTAGTAGTAGAGCTGCATCTCCGAGATCTTCTGCACCAGGTACACCGGCGCGGACGCGGGCACCCCGTGCGGGTTGGCGGCGAACACCGCTCGCGGTGCGGTGGCCCGCGACAGCGCCTCGTCGCCCGCGGTGCGCCCACCCGTGCCGCGCAGGCGGAACCTCCAGGTGCCGCCCGCGGTGGGGGTCACCGTTCCGCTCACCCGCCCATTCCGCACGCGGAAGCGCCCGAGCGGCGCGTAGGCGCGCCCGTTGAGCGACCCCTCGATCACGGCGGTCTCGCCGTCCCGCGCGGGCACGACCGCGCCCGTCACGGTGAACGGGCGGCCCGCGATCGACTCGTACGGGTGGGTCGACACCGAAACGGCGGCCCTGCGGCGCACCGTCACGTTCTTGCGCGGGCCGGGGCGGGAGCCGGACAGCGCCGCCCGTGCGCGGATGGACCACGATCGGCGCAGCGGCAACTCGACGCGGAAGCGCCCGCGGGCGTCGGAGGTCGTGGTGGCCAGGGGCCGCCACGCGGCGCCCTGCAGGCGCTCGATCAGGACGCGCGTGCGCCGCGCGGGGGCGACGCGCCCGCTCACGACGGCGGCATCACCGTAGAGGACGGATCCGGTGGCGCGGAACGAGGCCACCACCGGACCGACGGGCGCCGATGGAGGGGCGATCGCCTCGGGTGCGTCGCCGGGGGCCGCCTCCTGCCCGGCCGCCGCCCCCGCGGCGAGGAGTCCGGCGCATGCGAGGGTGCCCGCCACCCGTGTCATCCGCGTCATGTCGCCCATCGCCCCTCCCCGGCCCGCCCGCACCACGTGCGGTCTGTTCTGTCGGCGCCACGCTACCCTGTGCCCATGACGGATACGACGACAGAGCGGCTCTTCCTGGTGAGCAGCGGCTGGGACGGGCCCTTCCAGTACGAGCAGGTGCTGGTGGGAGCCCCCGACATCGACGCGGCGCGCCGCGCCGCCGAGGAGGCTTTCGCCGAAGTGACCCAGCCGGTCTGCCGGGCGCGGATGCGCATCGCCGACCTCGGCCCGGCGCGGTCAGGGGTGATCGCCGGGCCCACGCGCAGCGGGGAGCCGCTGGCAGCGGGCGGCGAGACCGACGCCCGCTGCGGGGTGGAGCCTTAGGAAGCGGTCACGCGGCGCCGGCTCAGAGCCCCGGACCGTAGCTCGGCGGATCGGAGGCCGGGAACGAGTCGCGCTCGGTGCGGTCGACATCGTCGAGCGGGGTCTCCGGTGGCTCGCCGCCGTCCCGCCTCTCCTTGAGCGAGCGGCACATGGCGCTGATGCGGTCGCGCTTGAGGTATGCGACCGCCGCGGCCCCGGCGGCTGCCAGGCCCGCGACGACCAATGAGAACCGTGTGCGCAGTGCCATGGGTGACCTCCGAAGGGTGTGACTCCGATGGGTCATGGAAGCCGCTCCGGCGCCGCTTGGCAAGTGGCGGGGGTCGGTCCGGCCGGAGCGGCGGCGTAGATTCCCGCGGTGCCCCCGCCCGCCCGCACGCGGCGCTCCCGCCCCTCCCCCACGCGCCGGGCCGCCGCCGCCGCCGCGGTCTTCGCCCTCGCGTGCGCCGCCGGGACCGCCCTGCTGCACATCGCAGCGGTGCGCACCGCTGCGGGCCAGCGCCTCGACGAGCGCCTGCGCGGGGGCATCGACACGAGCGAGGCGCGCATCCGGTCGGCGGGCAACGACCTGCTGGACACGGTCAGCGTCACATCCCTCACCCTCATGGGCGTCATGATCATGGCGGGGGCCCTCGCGCGCGGCCGGCCGCGCATGGCCGTGGGCGCCGGCCTCGTGGTGCTGGGCGCAAACATCACGACCCAGGTCATGAAGAGCCGCCTCGAGCGACCGGCGCTCACCGACGCATGGTGGGACGGGGCCGGGAGCTACCCGAGCGGGCACGCGACCGTGGCGATGTCGCTCGCGATGGCCCTCGTCCTGGTGGCGCCCACCGCGCTGCGACTGCCCCTGGCGATCGTCGGCGGTGCCTATGCGCTGGGCGTCGGGGTGGCGGTGATCGGCCTCGACTGGCACCGGCCGAGCGATGTGCTGGGCGCCTATCTGGTGGCGGGGGCCTGGACGGGCGCGGTGGCCGCGGCCCTGACCCTGTGGCCCGACCGGGCGCCCGGCGGCCGGGCGCGTGAGGAACGGGCGCGGGCCTGGGGGATCGGCATCGCCGTCGTTCTGGCGGGCGTGCTCGGGGTGGTGCTTGTCCGTGCAGCGGGCGACCCGGAACTCACCCGGCTAGCCGCGGACCGGACCGGCCTGATCATCGCCGGCGCGCTCTGCAGCGTTGCGGGCGCGGTGCTGCTGGCGATCGTCGTCAGCCTCACCGGCAGGGGCCCGGCGGCGAGCGCGGCGGCGCCCCGGCGGCGCTGACACGGCCCGGGACGACATCGTAAGACCCGGTGCTAACGTGCGCCGCCTATGACCCGCTCTCTCATCATCTGCGAAAAGCCCTCGGTCGCCGGCGACGTCGCCAAGGCCCTCTTCGGGAGCAAGGCGAAGAAGAGCGGTGATCACTGGGAGGGCCCCGACGCGATCGTGGCCTTCGCGGTGGGTCACCTTGTGGAGCAGGTCGATCCCGACGCGTACGACGCGCGCTACAAGAAGTGGCGCTATGAGGACCTGCCGATCCTCCCCGACCACTTCGAGTACCACGCCCGCGACTCCCGCGCCGCGAAGCAACTGAGGTCGCTGCACGCGCTGATGGGCAAGGCCGAGGTCGACCAGATCGTGAACGCCTGCGACGCCGGCCGCGAGGGCGAGTTGATCTTCAAGCTCATCCTCGAGACCGCGCCGAAGAAGGCCAGGGGCAAGCCGGTGAAGCGGGCCTGGTTCAGCTCGATGACCCAGAAGGCCATCCGCGACGCCTTCGACAACCTGCGCGAGGACGCGGTGATGCAGCCGCTGGAGGCCGCCGCCCGCGCCAGGAGCGAAGCCGACTGGCTGGTGGGCATGAACGCCACTCGGGCCGCCACCACGAAGGCCGGCTCGATCCGCAAGGTGCTGTCGCTGGGGCGCGTGCAGACGCCGACCCTCGCCCTGATCGTGAACCGCGATCTCGCGATCCAGGCTTTCGAGCCGAAGGATTACTGGGAGGTTGAGGCTCAGCTCCGCACCGCCGACGGCGCGACCTACATGGGCCTCTGGCATGAGGGTTCGACGACCCGCCTGGACGCCGCCGCACCCGCGGAGGCCATCGCCCGAGCGGCATCCGGCGCACCGGGCACCGTGGAGTCGCTCGAGACG
>JBKHVQ010000139.1:0-9477 GCA_046569985.1 Thermoleophilia bacterium
TCGATCGCCAGCACCTGGGCGAGGTCGCCCTCGCGCATCGGGCGAACGGTCGTGACCGGAGCCTCGGGTGGGCGCTTGCCCCGCGGCACGCTCACCCCGCCGACGCGGCGGCGGCACGCCGGTTCACCTCTGCGTCGGGCAGGCGGGCGTAGAGGGGACGCGCGGGGCGCCCCGCTCCCGCCGCCACGCGCGCGGGGAGCAGCGCCGCGCGCATCCGGTGCCCGGGGGACCCGGCCGCGAGCACGGCGAGGCCCGGGCGCAGGAGCGCGTCACCGGCAGCCTCGCAGCCGGGCCCGCCGATCACGGCGTTCCCGGTCAGCGCGTCGAGGCGGTCGGCCAACTCGGCGGGCGCGAGGGCGGACGGGGCGATCAGTTCCTCCAGGCCGCCGTCCGGGTCCGGACGGTAGGCCGCCGCGAACAGTTCGCGCCGGCGAGCGTCGAGGACCGGGACCACCACGTCGTGCCCGGGCGCGGTCTGCGCGATACCCAGGGCGAGCGCCTCGAGCGACACCGCGCCGCGCACCGGCACATCGAGCGCCTGGCCGAGGCCGAGCGCCGTCGCCAGGCCGATCCTCAGGCCCGTGAAACCCCCGGGGCCGATCCCGACGACGATCGCGCCGATGTCCCCGGCGTCGAGCCCCGCGGCGGACAGCAGCCCGTGGCCCGCCTCCAGCACACGGCGGCCCGAACCCGGCTCGGCGCCCAGCCACAACTCGGCCAGCGGGACCTCATCGCGGACGAGGGCCACGCTCGGGCTGATGGTGGCGGTGTCCAGCGCGAAGGTGATCACGGATGCTCTCCAGAGCCGCCATCGTGGCGGGCTCGCCGGCGCTCAAGCGTACCAACCGGGCATCCCCGCCACGGTGCTCCAGCTCGATGGCGATGCGCGGCCGGGGCAGGATGCCCTCCACCGCGTCGGGCCACTCGACGAACGCGACCGCGCCGCCCCCGAGGGCGTCGCGTACCAGCTCGGCCTCCTCGTCGTCCTCCTCCGCGCCGGCGAGCCGGTAGGCGTCCATATGCGCCACCGGCACCCGGCCCTGATAGCGCTGGGCGACGGTGAAGGTGGGGCTGGTGACCGGCCCCTCGACGCCCAGGGCGCGGGCGACCGCCCGGACCAGGGTCGTCTTGCCGGCGCCGAGCTCCCCGCGCAGGAAGACAAGGTCGCCGGGCCGCAGGACGCCGGCGAGGGCGGCCCCCAGGGCTGCGGTGTCGCCCGGGCCGCTGCTGTCGATGTCGATGACCGTCAGAACAGGCCCAGCTGCCGGTCGGGGTCGGCGACGGGCGCCGGCGGGGACTGCGCCCCGAGCGGGTCCCGCCCACCGGCCTCGACCTCCGCGTGAGGGCCGGCCGGCGACCCGTGCCCGGCACCCTCAGGTCGGGGTCGAGCCCCGTCGTCCGCCTGCGGCGGGCCCTGCGCCAGCAGTCCGGGGATGCGCGCGAAGTCCTCCTCCAGGGTTGCGAGAGTCGCACGGGCGTAGAGCGCCGCCGCGGGGTGGAACAGCGGGTACAGCAGCACCGGCTCGCCGCCGAGGGTGATCGGGAGCTCGCAGCCGTGGACGCGCGTGATGCCCTCGGGCCGGCCGGACAGCAGGCGCGTGGCGAAGTTGCCGAGCGTGCACACGAGGCGGGGGCGGATCAGGCGGATCTGCCGGAACAGGTGCGGCTCGCAGGCCGCGATCTCCTCGGGGCGCGGGTCGCGGTTGTCCGGCGGGCGGCACTTGAGGACATTGGCGATGAAGACCTCGTCTCGCGAGATCCCGATGCCCGAGAGCAGGCGCGAGAGCAGCTTGCCCGCCTGGCCGACGAACGGCAGCCCCTGCTGGTCCTCGTGGTAGCCGGGGGCCTCGCCCACGAACATGAGGTCGGCGTCATGGTCGCCGGAGCCGATCACGACGGTGGTCCGCCCCTCGCTGAGGGCGCACCGGACGCAGGCGGCCACCTCCTCGCGGTGGTAGCGATCAAGTTCGGCGAGCCGCGCTGCGCGATCCATCGCGGTCAGACTACCGGCGCGTGCGATGCTGGCGGCATGAGCGCCTCGATCCGGTCCTACGGGGCCGCCCTCACCGTCACGGGCTCCTGCCACCTGCTGGAGGCGGGCGGGGCGAGGGTGCTGGTCGACTGCGGCGCGTTCCAGGGGTCGCGAGCGCTTTTTGACCTCAACCGCCACCCGTTCGGCTTCGATCCGCGCGACATCGACGCGGTGCTCCTCACCCACGCGCACCTCGACCACTCCGGCCGACTGCCCACGCTGGTGCGCCGCGGCTTCCGGGGACGCATCCACGCGCTGCCCGCCACCCACGAGCTGTGCCGGCACCTGCTCATGGACGCGGCGAAGATCCAGCGTGAGGATGCCGAGCGCGACCGGCGGCGCGGCCGGGAGCCGGACGAGGCCACCTTCGATGAGGACGATGTCGCGGCCACGCTGGAGCGGATGGATGCCCTGGCGTACGGCGAGACCGTCACCGTGGCGGGGCTGCGCGTGAGCGCGCACCGCGCCGGGCACATCCCCGGGTCGGCGTTCTTCGCGGTCGACGCGGACGGGGAGCGCCTGGTCTTCAGCGGCGACATCGGGAACGCGCGTAAGGATGTGATGCCGGACCCCGAGCCGTGTCCGCCGGCCGACACGGTGGTGATGGAGTCGACCTACGGCGACCGGGACCACCGCTCCTACGACGACACGGTTGCCGAGTTCGTGCAGGTGATGCGCGATGCGGCCGAGCACGGCGGGAAGGTGCTGATCCCGTCGTTCGCCCTGGAGCGCACCCATGAGGTGCTGTATCTGCTGGCCCGCGCCGAGGTGCGCCATGAGATCCCGCCGCTGCCCGTGTACGTGGACTCGCCCCTCGCCACGCGCATCGACGAGGTGTACGACCGCTTCCCCGAGGAGCTCTCCGACGAGTTGCGCCTCATGCGCGCGCAGGGGCGTGACCCCTTCCTCACCAAGCGCCTGCGGTACACGCGAACGGTCGACGAATCGCGGCAGATCAACGCGTCACGGGAGCCCGCGATCGTGATCGCGGGCTCGGGGATGATGTCCGGCGGGCGCATCCTGCATCACCTCCGGGCCCACCTGGACGACCCCGGCGCAACGGTGGCCATCGTGGGCTACCAGCCGTCCGGCGGCCTGGGACGCGAACTGGTGGACGGGGCGCGCAGCGTCCGCGTCATGGGCCGCGAGGTGCCGGTGCGCGCCGGCGTGGTGACCATCGGCGGCCTGTCGGCGCACGCCGGTCGCACCGAGCTGCTGGACTGGGTCGCCTCGGCGGGCACGGGTGCGCTCGTGCGCCTGGTGCACGGCGAGCGCGACGCGCTGCAGTCGCTGCGCGACGCGATCGACGCCCGGGGACAGCGCGCGGTGGTGCAACCCAGCGAGGTGACGCTGCCCGACGGCCCGCGGCGCCGTGACGAGGGCGGCGAATAGCGCGATCGGCCCCGCTCCCGGGCCCACCGTCCCGCCAGGACGCGGGGCGTCGCCCACCGCGGTTGTCGTCCCCACGCGCGGGGGTTATGCTCGGCCGGCCTCACGCGCAAAGCCCGGCATCCCAGGTGGAGTTGGAGCTCGTCGCGGGGGACTTACCGGAATCGACCATGGTCGTCCCGTCCTTGCCTGCGCAGGCCCCGTCGACACACGCCCACACACCCCCCGCGCCCCACGGAGTCCTCCCGTGAAGACGGTCCGCACCGTCGTGGAACTGCGCGCGGCGGTCGCCGCGGAACGCCGGGCCGGACGCCCGATCGCGGTCGTCCCGACCATGGGCGCGTTCCACCAGGGGCACCTCGACCTGATGCGGCTCGCCGGCGAGGACGGGCACGCGGTGGTTGTCACGCTGTTCGTGAACCCCGCCCAGTTCGCCGCCGGCGAGGATCTCTCAGCGTACCCCCGAGACGAGGCGCGCGATGCGTCCCTGGCGGAGCGCGAGGGCGCGCGCATCCTGTTCGCGCCCGGGCCGGAGGAGATCTACCCCGAGGGGTTCGGCACCACCGTCACCGTCGCCGGCCCGTCCGAGGGCTTTGAGGGGGCCACTCGGCCGACGCACTTCTCCGGGGTCGCGACCGTGGTGACGAAGCTCCTGATCGCCGTGCGGCCCGACCGCGCCGTCTTCGGCCAGAAGGATGCCCAGCAGGTGGCCGTCGTGCGCCGCCTGATGCGCGACCTGCACCTGGACGACATCGAGCTCATTGTGGCACCGATAACGCGCGAGGCGGACGGGCTGGCGATGAGCAGCCGCAACGTCTACCTGGGCCCGGAGGACCGGACGGCGGCCGTCGCCCTCCATCGCGGGCTGTCCGCCGCCGCCGGGAGCGTCGCCGGCGGCGAGCGCGCCGGGGCGGCGATCGAGGGCGCCGCCGCCGCGGTGATCTCCGCCGAGCCCCGCTGCGAGCTCGACTACGTGGCGCTGATCGACCCGGACACCTTCCGCCGGCTCCCCCGCCTCGTGGGTCCGGCTATCCTCGCCGTCGCCGCCCGCGTCGGCCCGGCTCGCCTGATCGACAACATCCTGCTTCCTCCACCAGCAACGGAGTGAGACCTGTGCCACCCCGCACGCGCACGATGATGAAGAGCAAGATCCACCGCGCGACGGTGACCGATGCGAACCTCAACTACGTGGGGAGCATCACCATCGACACCGATCTGCTCGATGCGGCCGACATCCGCCCGTACGAGCAGGTGGCCGTGGTCAACATCAACAACGGCGAGCGTTTCGAGACGTACGCCATCGAGGGTGCCCCCGGCAGCGGCGACATGTGCCTGAACGGGGCCGCCGCGCGCCTCGCCCAGCCGGGCGACCTCATCATCGTGATCACCTACGCGCAGTACGACGAATCCGAACTCGACCGCTTCGAGCCGACCGTGGTGCATGTCGACGAGTCCAACCGGGCCGTCCGGGTCGGGCTCGAGTCGGTTCCGGTCGCCTGGGAGGGCGGACGGGACGGTCGGTGAGCGCACCGCTCTCGGCGTCCGAGATCCGCGCCCGCAAGGGCGGGCCCCGGCTGGCGATGCTCACCGCCTACGACTACCCCACCGCGCGGGCCCTCGATCTGGCGGGCCTGGACATCCTGCTGGTGGGCGACAGCCTGGGTGAGGTCGAGCTGGGCTACGACACCACCCGGGCCGTGACCCCGGAGATGATGGCCCACCACATCCGCGCCGTGCGCAACGGGGTGCGCCACACCCACATCTGCGGGGACATGGTCGCCGGGAGCTACGCGGACCCCGAGGCCGCGGTGGCGAGTGCCCGAGCCCTGGTCGCCGCGGGCGCCGACTCGGTGAAGCTCGAGGGCGGCCTGGTGGACCAGGTCCGGGCGATCATCGCCGGCGGCATCCCGGTGATGGGCCATGTCGGCCTGCTGCCGCAGACCGCCGACAGCTACCGGCGCCACGGCACCGAGCCCGAGGAGGCGGCCCGGATCCTGGCAGACGCCGTCGCCCTCGACGGCGCCGGCTGCTACGCGATCGTGATCGAGGCGGTTCCGCCGGAGCTCGCCGCCCGCGTCACGGCCGCCGTGAGCGCACCCACGATCGGGATCGCCGCGGGACGCGAGACCGACGGCCAGGTGCTGGTCGTCCACGACCTGATCGGCCTCTCCGCGGATCCGCCCGCGTTCGTCGCTCCGCGCGCCAACGTGCACGCCGTGATCGTCCACACCGCACGGACCTTCGCCGAGGAGGTCCACGAGACAGGGAGCAGCGCACAATGACCGACACGGCAACCGACGGCGTCGGGGAGGGCTTCAGCAAGACGGCCGCCGACTACGACGACGCGGTGCGCTTCAACATCGCCGGGGCCCAGCGCCTGATCGCGTCGATCCCCGCCGGGGAGTACCGCGACGTGCTCGATGTGGGGTGCGGCACCGGCTTCTCGGCGGTGGCGATGGCCGACCGTTTCGGGCCGCTGCGCCTGACCGGCGTGGACGCGTCGGAGGGGATGCTGGAGCAGTTCGAGGCCAAGCTCGCCGGCCGGCCGGACATCGAGGCGACGCTGCACGCCGCGGATGTCCTGGACATGCCGGTGCCCGACGGCGCCTTCGACGCGGTGATCTGCTCGATGGCCTTCCACTGGTTCCCCTTCAAGGGCCGGGCGATGGCGGCGATGGCCCGCGCGCTGAAGCCCGGGGGCGTCATCGCGATCCTCTGCTCGGGTTCCGGCGGCGAGGGCGAGTTCCAGCATCTGCTCGCTCGCCTCGAGCCGGGGGTACCGGGCTGGGTGGGGGCCTTCGACACCCTGCAGCGCGACATCCCCGACATGGAGGGCTACCTCGCCCACGCGGGACTCGAGCCGTTGGATGTCTGGATGGAGCGCCGCATCCGCCGGGCCGACCCGGTCGCGTACATGGAGCGGATGCGCGTCGTGGCGGGCCACATCACCGCCGGCGCCGGCGAGGAGGAGCGCGAGGATCTCGAGCGCCGTGTCGAGGAGGCCCTCGCCGCCGCGGTCGATGCGGACGGGCGTTTCGAGTACACCTTCACGAAGCTGTTCACGATCGCCCGCCGCCCGTAGGGGGACCGTTCACCGCCCGCGGGCGGGTCACGCGCGAGGCCGGAGACCTTGCCGGATGCGATATCGAGGGCGACGGGCCCGGCGCTGTGAAAGCTCATCCACATCGCCCCACGCTGTTACATCGGGGGGAAGACTCCCCATGGGCCCGCCAGCTCTCCGGCACGGCCTCCAGGTGGTCGTCCTCACCGCCCTCGCCGCGATCACCCTTCGGCGGCCTCCTCCGATGCGACGTCGATCATCCACCCGGTGCCGAAGCGGTCGGTGCACATGCCGAACAGCGGCGCCCAGAACGTCGGGCCCAGCGGCATCATCACGCTCCCGCCCTCGGAGAGGGCCGCGAAGATGCGTTGCGCGTCGGCGGCGTCCTTCGCGGTGTGGCTGATGCTGAAACCACGCATCCCGTCGTAGGCGCCGGTGGGATCGTCGGACGCCATCAGCATGTCCCCGTCGTCGGGGATGAGCGCCGCGTGCATGACCATCGCGGGGTCGGGGCGCCGCCCGCCGGGCGGGACGGCCTCGGGCGGGGCGTCGGCGAAGGTCATCACATCGAGGCGGCCGCCGAAGATCTCCCGGTAGCGGGTGAACGCCTCGTGGCAGTTGCCGCCGAAGAAGAGATACGGGCGGAAGGACATCGGTTCCTCCGGGGTGAGCTGGCGGTGGGTGTCATCTCATCAGACCCCCACTCCCCGGGAAACTCATCGCGGAGTGCGACAGCACCCATCGGCCCTCTTGCGGGGCCTCCGGGTGCCATCCGCCCCCTGGCCGGGGGCGGATACATTCGCTCGCACCGGCTCGCTTGAGCTCGCCGGGGCTGGCACGCTGCACCGGCCTGCGGCCGGTGGCCGGGTCCCTGCCCGGCCCCGCCGGGTCAGGGTCGTGCCGGTGGCAGTGGCGTCGCCTCACCCCACCGCTGTTCCGCAGAGCGTGTGTGTCCGGGAGCACCACGCCCCGCACCAAACAGCGGCCACCCAAAGCGCGCCGCGCGCGGGAAGGCCCTCTGTGGAACACGGGACTTACCGGAACGCCCCCACCCACGATCACGCCCCGAAGGGCCGCGTGGCCGGGTTGCCCGGCCACCGGCCGACGGCCGGTCTCGCAGGCCGGCCCCGCCGACCTCGAGGGAGGTGGTGCCTGTAGATGCATCGGCCCCCGGCAGGGGGCCGATGGCGCCGAGCCCGCCCGAGGAGGCGGGCCGACGCTGGTCACAGGGTTCCTACTTTGCGGAGGAACCCGCGGCGATCTTGCGGAGGTCGAGGGCCTTGTCGAGGATCTCCTCGTCGACGCCCTGCTCGCGGGCGACCTCGCGGAGCGCGCGGCCGGAGGCGGTGGCCTCCTTCACGATCGCGGCGCCCTTGTCGTACCCGATGTACGGGTTGAGGGCGGTCGCGACCTGGAGGTTGCCCTCGGCGAGCTCGGTCAGGCGCGGCAGGTTGGGCTCGATGCCCGCGATGCACTTGTCGGCGAAGAGCCGTGATGTGGTCGACAGCAGGTGGATCGACCCGAGCAGGTTGCGCGCCATCAGCGGGATGCGCACGTTCAGCTCGAACTGGCCCTGCATGCCGCCGATGGTGATCGCGGTGTCGTTGCCGATCACCTGGGCGGAGACCTGCAGCACCACCTCGGGGATAACCGGGTTGACCTTGCCCGGCATGATCGAGGAGCCCTTCTGCAGTTCGGGCAGGAAGAGCTCGCCCAGGCCGGCGCGCGGGCCGCTGCCGAGGAGGGCGAGGTCGTTCGCGATCTTCGTCAGGGACACGGCGACGACCTTCAACGCCCCGGAGGCCTCGACCAGGCCATCGCGGGCGCCCTGCGCCTCGAACCCGTCGGCGGGACCCGAGATCGGCAGGCCGGTGTCGGCCACCAGGAGGGCGCGGACCTTCGCGGCGAACTCGGGGTGCGTGTTCAGGCCGGTTCCGGCGGCGGTACCGCCGAGCGGCAGCTGACCGAGCCGGCCCGTGGTGTCGGCGACGCGGGCTCGCCCCTGGCGGATCTGCGCGGCGTAGCCGGCGAACTCCTGGCCGAGCGTGACGGGCACCGCGTCCATCAGGTGGGTGCGGCCCGTCTTGACGATGTCCGCGTACTCGTCGGCCTTCGCCTGGAGGGTGTCGGCCAGGTGGTCGAGCGCCGGGAGGAGAGTGTCGACGGTCTCCTGCAGCGCGGCGGCGTGCACGGCCGACGGGAACACGTCGTTGGAGCTCTGGCCCATGTTGACGTGGTCGTTGGGGTGCACGGGGTCACCGGCGAGGTTCGCGATCACCTCGTTGGTGTTCATGTTCGACGAGGTGCCCGAGCCGGTCTGGAAGACGTCGATCGGGAACTGGTCGTCGTGCTTGCCGCCGGCGACCTCATCGGCGGCCGACGCGACGCGCTCGGCGAGGCCGGCGTCGAGGAGCCCCAGCTCGGCGTTCACGCGGGCAGCCGCGCCCTTGATGCGGCCCAGCCAGCGCACGACCGGCACCGGGACTCGCTCACCGGACACCGGGAAGTTCTCGACGGCCTTGCGGGTTTCCCCGCCCCAAAGCTCCGCCATGCGGGCTCCCTTTCATCGACTCTGTGGACATGCAGCCAACCGGAGAGCCTACATCGCCGCGCCCGGCGGGGCGCTTACAGCTGCAATGCGCCGAGTTCCTCGATGATCGCCATCGCCGCGCGCGTGCCGATCTCCAGATGGTCCACGCGAATGTGCTCATCGGGTGAATGGATGCGGTCGGTCTGGAGGCCGAAGCCCGTGAGCACGGTCGGTATGCCCGCCGCGACCAGCGCGGCGATCACCGGGATCGTGCCGCCGGTGCGCACCGGGGCGACCCGCCAACCGGTCGCCCGCGCGATTCCGCGTGCGGCGGCCGCGAGCACCGGATGACCGGGGTCGAGGGCAGCGGGCCGCGCGGCGCCGAGTTCCTCGATGACCAGGTCGGCCCCGTCCGGGCGGGCGGCGCGCAGCAGGCCGTCGAGGGCGGCACCCATCCGAACGGGA
>JBKHVQ010000140.1:0-10496 GCA_046569985.1 Thermoleophilia bacterium
GGCGGCCCAGGCGCGCAGCGACGAGGGACTCACACCGAGGAGGCGGGCGGCGGACGAGACCGAGAGCATTCGCACGCGGGGTGTCTCCGTGGCTTCGGTCACTCTCAACGGCGACGCGCCGGCGTGCCGACGCGGCCGCGGGGGAAGGGAGGTCCGGGCACCCGATGATTCTCCGGTCTGATCCTGTCGCGCGCAACCTGCGCGGACCGCGGATGCTGTCTCGACATGAAGATTCTGGCGAAATGCGGCACGTCCCGGGCGGTCCCGCTCATCCCGCCTCGGCGCCGCCGTGGCCGCGTGCCGCCGCCGCGCGTTCGGCCCGGGCGGCGGTCTCCTCGCGCCGCACGCGCCGCCGCTCGCGCACGCCGACGAACGACGCCACCAGAGCCGTGACTCCGAACGCCACCACGAACGCCACCCAGATCTGATCGGCGAAGGCGCGCCCGGCGAAGTAGCCCAGCAGGGCGGCCTGCGTCGACCAGACCAGTCCTCCGAGCGCATCGAAGAGGAGGAATCGCGGATACGACATCTGACCGGCGCCGCAGCTGAGGTTGATCGCGATGCGTATCCCGGGCAGGAACCGCCCCGTGAAGACCAGGGCCGGTCCCTGGCGGCGGACCATCCGCTCGGCTGCCAGCAGGCGGTCCGGGCCCGCGAACCGCCCGATCCACCGCCGCAGCGGTCCCGATCCCCCGCGGCCGATCCAGAACGCCGTGGAGTCGCCGATCACGGCGCCGGCGGCTCCGGCGAGGATCACGAGCGGCAGGCTCAGCGCGCCGTCGGCGGCGAGCACGGCGGCGGCCACGATCGCGGTCTCGCCGGGCAGGATCGGGAACACGCCGTCGCCCGCGACGATCAGCATGATCGCCCAGTAGCCGTAGGCGGCCGCGTCGCTCGCGAACTCCTTGACATCGTCGAACAGCGACGCCGTCGCGAGGAGCGAGGCCCATCCGCTCACAGCGGCCGCCCGGTCGGGGTCTCTCGCACCGTCACGCCGCCCATGATGACAGGCGCCCGCCACGCCGCCCGCGGCGCTCGGGCGCCGCTATTGTGCCCCCATGGGTCGCATCGCCGATGCCGCACTCACAGTTCTCGCCCGGGGGCCCGCGGACCTGGAGGATCTGGCCGCCGAGCTCCACGCCCAAGGCGTGACGCGCGCCCGCAATCCCGTGGCGGCCGTCCGCCGCGCCCTCCGGGACGACACGCGCGTGATCGATCTGCCCGACGGGCGCATCGCCAGCATCGCCCAGGCCCTGGCGGGGATCGAGCTCACCGTCGTCGTCAGCGCCGACGCGGCGGGGGACGGCCGCGTCGAGGTGGAGCCCGACCTGGCGCCGTTGGTCGTGCTGGGCGTCGGCGACACGATCGAACTGCCCGCGGGCGTGCGCGAGGGGGAACTGGTCGCGGTCGGCGTCGCGGACCCCGCGGAGGGGGTTCTGAACGTCCGCGCCCTGCACCGGGCCCCACGGCGGCCCGATGACGAGGCGGTGCTGCTCGACGCCGTCCAGGCCCAGCTCGAGTTGCCGCCGCCGGGCCCGGGCTGGCTGATGCCCCCGATCGCCCATCTCGCCACGGTGGCGCTGGCGGTGGCCGCGGACCGGCCGGAGCTGATGCAGTCACCGGGCCGGCCCCTGTCGGAGGTGCTGGCCGGTGGCGGATACGAGTGCCACCTGGGCTGGGTGGGCTACGCGGGCACCGACTGGGACCTGCTCACCGAGGACGAGGCGCTGGCCCTCGAGGGCGAGGTCCGCCGCCTGCTGATGCTGGAGCGCCCCGCCGAGGCCGCCGCGGTGCAGGAGCGGCTCCTCGGGGTGTTGCGCCGGCACATGCCACGGCGCGTTCCGCCCGCCCGCCGTGCCCTCGCGCGGTCCCTGGCGCGCGCCGGGCGCCCCGACGACGCTCTGCTCGCCCTGGTCTCCACGGGGTCCGACGACCCGGAGGACTGGTACGAGGCCGCGGTCATCGCCTGCCGGATCGGCGACGAGGTGCGCGCGCGCCGCTGGGTGGAGTCCGGCCTCGCCCGGGTCGCCGGTGATGCTCACGCCGACGCGGCCCTCTGCCTGTCCGATATCGGCGGGGACCTGGACGCGCAGGCCGGTTTCCTGCGCTCCCGCGCCGCTCTCGGCGACATCGAGCCCGATGCCGAGGGCGCGGAGGTGCTCGCCGGCGAGGTGGCGCGCATCGGGCGCTCGTACCTGTTGGAGTTGCTCATCGAGGACGTCGTCGGACTCTTCTCCCCGCCGGAGATCGCCGGTCTCATCGATCGCCTCGTCGAGTGCGGCGATCGCGGGCGCGACGTCTGCCTGGCGCTCGCGGCGGTGGCGCCCGAGCCGCTGGCGCGCCGGGCCCGGTCGGCGCTCGGGCGCGACGCGATCCCGCGCTCGCGGGTCGCGGGGGGGCTCCTGGACGCCCATGCGGTGGCCGGGTGGTCGACGCTGTTCGAGGATGCACCCGACCAGCGTCAGCTCATCGTCACCATCGAGAAGGAGGAGGGCCGCGTGTCGGCCCTGATCGTCCTGATCGACTTCGAGGATCTCGGCGGCGCGGTGAAGGACGCCTTCTTCCTCCCCGACATGGTCGAGGAGCGCCTCGCGCGCGAGGTGATCGCCCCGATGGAGGAACTCGGGCTGCGCTGCCGGCCGATCTCCGTGGGCGACGCCGTCTCCCTGATCACCGAGGGCCTGGAGATCACCCGCGACATCGGCTGGGAGCTCCCCTCGCTGAGCAGTCAGCCCGTGCTCGACAGGATCGAGCGGCAACTGCTGCACCCGCGGCGCATCGCGGGCTGACCGGCGGTCAGGCCGCCCGCCGCTCCGGCATTCCGGCGCCTGCCGCCGGCGCGGACGCCGGGCTCGGCGCGGTGTCGGACCGGGCGCCGCGCCGCCGTGCCGGGGGGCGGCGGAAGAGGCCCGCGATGAGGGGCAGCGCGCCCGCCGCCGCGACCCCCGCGGCCGCCGTGGCGTCCGTGTTGAGCGCGTGCGCGGCCATCGCGAGCAGGCCCAGCCCGCCCACCGAGCGCATCAGCAGCAGCGCCCCGCCGGATGCGCGACCGGGCCGGCCGACATCCCACGCCGACCACATGAGCCCCAACGCCAGCACCGCCCCCGCCACCCACCAGCCCACGCCGACCTCCGCTCATGCCGTGTCGCTCCCGTCTTGGCGCCGGGGGGCCGGATCCCTTCCGCCCGCGCGCCGGTCGCGCCCATGTCCGGTGCCTGTGCGATAATGAGCGGTATGTCTGAGATCCCCGCAGAGCTCCTCGAGACGTTCGACATCCTCGACGACGACCTGAAGAAGAACCTCGTCGAGGCACTCACGCCGGTGGCCGGCGAACTCGGCCCCCGCGAACTCGCCGTGCTCGAGCGCCTGGCGCGCGGCATCGTCGGTGGTGCGACGCCCGCCGAGCTCAACGCCTTCGTCCGCCTGCTGCCGGTCACGGTGAGCCGTGCCGTGCAGCCGGTGATCGATCCGGTCGCCGCTTCGTAGCGGAGGTGCGCGTGTCCTTCTGGCGCCTGCGCGGGCTTGCGCCCGTGCTCACCGCCGGCGTGCTCGCCGCCGGGTGCGCGGGCTCGGATGACTCCGCCCTGAGCGCGCCGGCCGGCGGCGCCGTCCCGTCCGGCGCGGCCGAGCAGCAGGCTCCCGGTGCGGTGAAGCTCGCCCTGGTGCGCGGCGGTCTCGACGGTGCCCTGCTGGTGACGCACGCGCCCGGGCAGGCGGGTCGCCTCTACGTTGCACTCCAGAGCGGTCGCGTCGTGGTCCTCCAGGGCCGCCGGGTCCTGCCCCGGCCGTTCCTGGATGTCTCCTCGCGGATCAGTTCCGGCGGGGAGCGGGGGCTCCTCGGGCTCGCCTTCCACCCGGGCTATGCCCGCAACGGGCGCTTCTTCGTCAACTACACGGACACGCGCGGCGACACGCGCGTGGTCGAGTACCGGCGCGGCGCCGACGGCCGGGCCAGGCCGGGTAGCGCGCGGGTGCTGCTCACCATCGACCAGCCCGCGGCGAACCACAACGGCGGCCACCTGGCGTTCGGCCCCGACGGCCATCTCTACATCGCCACGGGCGACGGCGGCGGGGCGGGCGACCCCGAGGGTGCCGGACAGCGCCTCGACACGCTGCTGGGCAAGTTGCTGCGCATCGATGTCGACCGGCGACCCGGCGGGCGGCCCTACGCCATCCCCCGGGGCAATCCGTTCCGCGCCGCCGGGCAGCGCCGTGAGATCTACGCCTACGGACTGCGCAACCCGTGGCGCTTCTCGTTCGACCGTGACACCGGCGACCTGTGGATCGGCGACGTGGGCCAGAGCGAGCGGGAGGAGATCAACTTCCGCCCGGCGCAGCGCGCGGCGGGGACCAACTTCGGCTGGAACGCATTCGAGGGCCGCGTGCGCTATCCCGGCGGCGGTCCCGTGCGCGGGCGCGCCGCCACCCCCCCGGTCGCCGAGTACACGCACGCGTCCGGTGACGGGTGCTCGGTCACCGGCGGATACGTGTACCGCGGCCGCGCGGTCCCGGTCCTGCGCGGGCGCTACCTGTACGCCGACTTCTGCACCGGCAAGGTGTGGAGCATGAGGGCCGGTCCGCGGCCCCGCGATGTGCGTGAGATCACCGGATCGCTCGGCCGCTCGCTCTCCGGGGTCACCTCCTTCGGCGAGGGCCCCACAGGCGAGCTGTATGTGATCGGCTCCGGTTCCCTCTACCGTTTCGTCCATGGCTGAATCACCGGAACCCCTCACCCCGTCGGTCGGCTGGGGCGTCGTGCACCTGGTCCTGCGCACCGAGCCGGGGGCCGACGGCGCCGGCATGCTCGACGCGATCCGCGCGTTCACCGCCGACGACCCGAACCAGGTGCTCACGTTCTCGGTGCTCGGCGGAGGCGCCGATCTCGGCGTGATGGCCCTCTCGCCCGACATCGACCGCCTCGATGTGCTCACCAAGGCGCTCACCGCCGGGCCGGTCGATGTCGCCTACTCGTTCTTCTCGCTCACCGAGGGCAGCGAGTACACGCCGACCGAGGCCGAGGAGCGCGCCCGCCTCGAGTCGCAGGGCGCCGACGACATCGAGGCGGCGCTCGCCACCTGGCGCACGCGCATTGAGCGCTACCTCGACGCGCGGCTCCACCCGCGCCTGCCCGCGAGGCGCGTGATCGGCTTCTACCCGATGTCCAAGCGGCGCGCGGAGGGCGCGAACTGGTACGCCCTCTCGTTCGACGACCGCAAGCGCCTGATGGCGGGTCACGCCATGGTCGGCCGGCGCTACGCCGGGCGCATCCTCCAGCTCATCACCGGGTCCACCGGCCTCGACGACTGGGAGTGGGGCGTGACCCTGCTGGCCGACGACCCGGTGGCGATCAAGGACATCGTCTACGAGATGCGCTTCGACGAGGTCACGGCACGCTACGGCGAGTTCGGGCCGTTCTGGGTCGGCTTGCTGATGCCGCCCGAGGCGGCCCTGCGCCGCTGCGGTCTCGACCTGCCGGTCTGATCAGGCGTCGCGCGTGGCGATGGCGGACTCGATGAAGGCCGCCAGCCGTTCCATCTCCTCCGCCGGCACCTCGATCATCAACGAGCCCGCGCGCAGATCGCCGTTCTCCTTGCGGTCACCGATACGCATGATGATCGACGAGCCACGCACCCCGGCGTCGATGCCGAGCGTGCTGACATGCCAGCGCCGGCTGGCGCCCTGGTCGCCCCTGCGCAGGTGGAAGAGCTCCACCACCCGCCCGTCGAGCACGAGCAGGTAGTCGTCGCCCACCGGGCATTCGAGGTACACGCGGTCGGTCACGGTGCGCGTGAACCTAGCGCGGCGGCCGGATAGTGACCATCCGCGTCCCCGCCGCCGTGACGGCCTCCCGAGCGACTATCCTGCGCCCCCAGACGGCTCCAGCACAAAGGACGCGACGCATGAAGGGTCTCACCTTCCACGGCAGGACCGACGTTCGGGTCGACGATGTCCCCGATGTGACGGTCCAGCATCCCGCCGCCGCGGTCGTGCGCGTCGAGCTGGCCGGGGTCTGCGGCTCGGACCTCCACATCTACAACCTCGGCGACGCCTTCGGCTTCACGCCCGGGTCGCGCCTGGGGCACGAGTTCATCGGGGTGGTGGAGGAGGTGGGCGCCGAGGTCACCGGCTTCGCCGCCGGCGATCGCGTGCTCGCATCGGTGTCGGTGGCCTGCGGCGAGTGCACCCCGTGCCGCGAGGGCATGTCCTCGTCGTGCGCGCGCTGGTCGCTGTTCGGCTGGGCGCCGCGCACCTGGCAGCACGGCGGCGATGTGGAGGGCGGCCAGTCCGAGTTCGTCCGCGTGCCCCTCGCCGGCACGACTCTCCACAGGGTCCCGGAGGAACTGACCGGCCCGGATCGCGCGCGCACCCTTCTGCCGATCGTCGATGTCATGTCCACCGGCTGGCACGGCCTCACCCGTGCCCGCGTCCAGCCCGGCCAGGCGGTCGTCGTCATCGGCGACGGCGCCGTCGGCCTCGCGGCCGTGCACGGGGCGAGAGCCAAGGGCGCGGACGCGATCATCTGCCTGGGCCACCACCCGGGCCGCCTCGCCACCGCGACCGAGCTCGGCGCAACCGCGGTGCTCGACTCGCGCGATGACGAGGAGATCACCCAGCTCGTGCGTGAGCACACGGGCGGGCAGGGCGCGCACGCGGTCATCGACACCATCTCCGGCACCGCGTCGATGACGACCGCGCATGCCTGTGTGCGCGTCGGCGGCGTGATCGCCTGCCTCGGGATGGACCACTTCACGGGCAAGACGCCCGCGCTGGACTGGCGCGACCAGTTCCTGCGCAACATCTCGGTGACAGGTGGCCTCGTCCCCGGCAAGGCATACTTCCCCGAGTTGCTGGATCTGGTCGTGCGCGGCGTGATCGACCCGGCACCGATGATCTCGCATGAACTGGCGTTGGGAGAGGCTCCCGAGGGCTACCGCCTCATGGCGGAGCGCGCGGAGGGCGTGACGAAGGTGGCGCTGCGACCCGGTATGTAGATCTGCAGGACGAGCTGCGTCGCACGGGGCAAGAGCACCTGTGCGACGTGCTCGACCGCCTGCCCGAGCCCGCGGCCGCCCGCCTGGCCGCGGAGTTGCGCGAGGTCGATCTCGGCCTGATCGCGCGACTGGTCGACCGGTTGGTGCGCATCGACCGCCCGCCCCTGTACGGCGAGGTGACCGCGGCCGACCCCGACGACTTCATCCGGCTTCCAGAGTCCCCCGAGGACCACGAGCGCGAGCGCGCGGCCCGTGCGGCCGGCGAGGGGATGCTGCGAGACGGCAGGGTCGCCGCCGTGCTCCTGGCGGGCGGGCAGGGCAGCCGGCTCGGCTTCGACGGGCCCAAGGGTGCGTTCCCCTTCACCCCGATCACCGGGCGCATGCTTTTCTGGCAGCACGCCGCGACGATCGCCGCGGTACGGGCGCGCCATGGCGCGCCGGTTCCCCTCTACATCCTCACCTCGCCCACCAACGACGCCGAGACGCGGGCGGTGTTCGCATCGCACGACCACTTCGGCCTCGACCCGGGGACGGTGCGCTTCGTCGTGCAGGGGACGCTGCCGGCGGTCGACGCACGAACGGGTGAGATCCTTCGCGAGGAACCCGGCCACCTGGCGCTGTCGCCGGACGGCCACGGCGGGCTGCTGTCGGCGCTGCGCAACTCCGGCGCGCTGGACGAGATGGCCGGCATGGGGATCGACACCCTGTTCACGTACCAGGTCGACAACCCCCTGGTCCGCACGTGCCGGCCGGAGTTCCTCGGGCATCACGGGCTCGCGGGCGCCGAGATGTCGTCGGTGGTCGTGCGCAAGCTGTCGCCGGGCGAGCGCATGGGCGTGATCGCGCACATCGACGACCGCCCCGGGGTGGTGGAGTACAGCGACCTGCCCGACGAGCTGGCCGAACTGCGCGACGACGACGGTGAACTGGTGTTCTGGGCGGGGTCCATCGCGGTGCACTGCATCGACCGCGCCTTCGCCGAGCGCCTGACCGCCGACGGGCTGTCGCTCCCCTACCATCGGGCGCTGAAGCGCGTGCCGTACGTCGACCGCGCGGACCGGCTGGTTGATCCCGACGATGCCAACGCCGTCAAGTTCGAGACCTTCCTCTTCGACGCGCTCGCCTACGCCACGCGCACCGTCGCGGTCGAGGCGCGCCGCGACGACGAGTTCGCCCCCATCAAAAACGGGGTCGGCGCCGACTCGCCGCACACGGCGCGCTCGGCGCTGAACCGGCGCAACGCCGCATGGGTGGAGGCGGCGGGAGGCACGGTGCTGCGCGACGGCGACGGTGAGCCGGTCGACCTGGAGATCGACCCGATGCTCGCGCTCGATCCGGAGGAACTGCGCGCGGCGTTCCCCGATGGGATCACCGTCGACGGCCCCATGGTGCTGGAGCCCCCCGCCGATCGACGGCGGGACCTGCGGGCCTACTGAGCCCGGAGCCCCTTCGGGAGGGCGAAGAAGACGCCCTCCGAGCTGGGCGACTCCTCGCCGCCGCGGGCGAACCCGCGCTCGGTAAGCGCGGCGGCGACCTCCTGCACGAGCACCTCGGGGGCGCTGGCACCGGCGGTCAGCGCCACGCGGCGCTTGCCCTCGAACCAGGCGGCGTCCATCTCGGAGGCGTTGTCGATCAGGTGGCCGTCGGCCCCGGCCGCCTGGGCGACCTCGACCATGCGGTTCGAGTTCGACGAGTTGCGCGAGCCGACGACGAGCACCAGGTCGGCCCCCTCGTTGACCGCGTCGCGGACCGCATCCTGGCGTCCCTGCGTGGCGTAGCAGATGTCGCTGGAGGCGGGCTTGCGCAGCGCGGGGAACCGGCGCTCGAGCGTCGCCACGATCTCCGCGGTGTCGTCGATGGAGAGCGTCGTCTGCGTGGTGAGCGCGACCCGGTCCGGGTCGGGCACCTCGACGGTCAGCGCGTCGTCGAGGTCCTCGACGACGATCACGTTGGCGGGGGCCTCGCCGCGCGTGCCGATGACCTCGTCATGGTCGGCATGGCCGACCAGGAGCACGGTGAGCTCGCGGGCGGCGTAGCGGCGCACCTCGGCGTGCACCTTGCTCACCAGCGGGCAGGTGGCGTCGATGACGCGCAGGTTGCGCTCGCCGCAGACCCGGTGCACCTCGGGCGAGACGCCATGGGCGGAGAGGATGATGGTCTCGCCCTCCGGCACGTCGCTCTCGCTGGCGACGAAGATCGCGCCCTTGGCGCGGAGGGACGACACCACGTGGGTGTTGTGCACGATCTCGCCGCGCACATACACGGGGGCGCCCTCCTCGGCGAGGATGCGCTCGACGGTCTCGATGGCGCGGTCGACGCCGGCGCAGTACCCGCGCGGGGCGACCAGCTCAAGCTCTCGGCTCACGGCGTCTAGGCTAGCAGCGGTGGGCGTCGTGCCATACATCGCGCGTGGCGAGGGTCCGCCCGTCGTCCTGATCCACGGGCTCGGGGGGTTCAAGGAGGCCTGGGGCGCCCTGCCCGGCGCGCTCGCGGCCGCGGGGAGGCGCGTCCATGCCGTCGACCTGCCGGGAAGCGGCGCCGCTCCGCGTCCCCGGCGCGGCACGGTGAGCAGCCGCGGACATGCGCGCGGGCTCGCGCCCTGGATCGACGATCTCGGCCCGGTGGGGATCGTCGCCCATTCGCTCGGGGCGCAGGTGGCGTTGATGCTCGCCGCCGAGCGCCCCGGCGGTGTCAGCTCGCTGGCGCTGCTCGCCCCGGTCGTGGTCCCCGGCGTCCGCCGGGTCCCCCGATCGGTGACGGACCTGCTGAGCGTCCCCGTCGCCGGCCCGTTGCTGGCCCACGCGGCCATCGCGCCGGCACGTCGTCGTCATGAGCGCTGCCGGGCGAGCATCCTGGGCGCTGCCGGCGACCCGTCCCGTCTGCGGCCGGGCAGCCGGGAGGCGCTGCTGCTGGAGGAGGCGGCCGCCCGCCTCCGGCACGCCGACCTGCGTGCGATGACCGCGTGGGCGTCGTCGGGTCTGCGCGCGGGGGCGCTCCCCGCCGCGGCCACGGTCACCACGCCGACTCTGGTCGTCGTCGGAGAGCGCGACCGCCTGACGCCGCCCGCTGACATCGACCGTCTCGCCCGCGTGCTCGGCGGGCCGCGGATCCTCCGCCTGCCCGGTGTCGGTCATTTTCCTCATATCGAGGCGTGCGGGCCGACGCTGGATGCCGTCGTCGCCCACATCGGCGCGTCCGTGGATCGGGAGCCGGCCGCGTGAGCGCCGGTCCCGTCGACCGCGCGGTCGCCGACCTGGCGGTCGAGGTCGCCGGCGCCGCGGGCGAGTTGCTGCTGTCGCGCTTCGGCGGGCCGGCGCGCGGGGTCGCGACCAAGTCGAGCCGCACCGACATGGTGAGCGACGCCGACCGCGACGCCGAGGCCCTGATCGAGCGGATGCTCGCGGCCGCGCGCCCCGATGACGGCCTGCTGGCCGAGGAGGGTGGCGCCCGCGAGCGGCGCGGCGGGCTGCTGTGGATCGTCGATCCGCTCGACGGCACCACGAA
>JBKHVQ010000141.1:0-1662 GCA_046569985.1 Thermoleophilia bacterium
CTTCGGGCCGCACCGGGGGACCCCGGTGGTCGGCGACCTCGCCTTCGCGCGGCACCGCGGCGGCGGCCGGCTGGTCAGCGCGGTCGTCACCCGGCCGGAGATCTGAACAAAGGGTGACATCGGCGACCGCGTATCGGTGTCCGGCTGGACGCCTCGGCTAACCTGTCGCCCACGGCGACGCGTCCGGCCCCCGGGGCCGGTGAACGGGGAGAGGGTATGGAGAGGCTTCGTGTCAGCAGGACGGTGGGCATGGCGCTCGCGGTCAGCGCGGTGATCGCGGTGGGTGCCGCACCGGCGATGGCCCAGGAGTCCCTCACCGTCACCGTCCCGCCGCTCGCGCCCGAGCAGATCGCGCCCGGCGTGAAGATCGCCGGCGTCGATGTCGGCGGACTCGGCCGTGCCGATGCGCGCGCGCAGGTGCTGCGCACCCACGTCGCCCCGCGCCTGAAGCCGGTCGTCGTCGTCCACCGCGGAAAGCGGATCGCGATCAGGCCCGCCTCCGTCGGCTACGCCGCCGACATCGACTACGCGCTCACCGGCGCGCTCCTGTTCGGGCGCTCGCGCGAGGTCCCCGCGGAGGGCGTCAACGTGCCGTTGCGCCAGAGCGTCGACGCGAGCCGCCTGAAGCGCGTGCTCGTGGCCCGCGTCGCGCGCTTCGATGTCGCGCCGCGCGACGCGGCCTTCTCGCTGCGCGGCGCGACGCCCGTGGTGCGTGAGGCGCGTCCCGGTATCGAACTGAACGTGCCCCGCTCGGTGCGCATCCTGCGCACGGGGCTCGTGAAGCGCACGCGCAGCACCTTCAAGCTCCCGGCGCGTCGGACGCGGGCCGACATCACCACTCTGGCGCCCGCGATCATCATCGACCGCGGCAACTTCCGGCTCACCCTCTGGAAGCATCGCGGGAAGAGCCAGGTCTACCCGATCGCCGTCGGCACCTCCTCGCACCCGACCCCGGCGGGGAACTTCGAGGTGATCCAGAAGCAGGTGAACCCCACCTGGTTCCCGCCGAGCTCGCCGTGGGCCGCGGGCCTCGGCCCGGTGCCGCCGGGCCCGGGGAACCCGCTGGGCACCCGCTGGATCGGCACCTCGGCACCGGCCATCGGCATCCATGGCACGCCCGTGCCGAGCTCCATCGGGACGCGCGCCTCGCATGGCTGCATCCGCATGTACATCCGCGATGTCGAGCGGCTGTACCCGCAGGTGGACTACGGCACGCGGGTGTACATCCGCTGATCACCCACCCGGCCCCGCGCGTCGCGCGCGGCCGGGTTACCTCTTCAGGCCCCGGCGATGGCGGCGCGGATGCGACCGGCGGCGGCCGGGGGCATCAGCGCGCGCACATGGGTGCCCGACTCGGTGTCCTCGCGCTCCACCTCGCGCCCGTCGGCGTAGACGCTCGCGACGAGGCCGGAGAGGGCGAACGGGATCGTCACGTCGAGGCGCACCAGCCGCTCGCGGGCGGCGACCGCCAGGGCCGCGCGCAGGTCGTCGAGGCCCTCCCCGGTGAGCGCCGACACGCACAGCGCCTCCGGGTGGCGGCCGCGCAGGGCGACACGCGCGTCGCCGTCCAGCCGGTCGACCTTGTTCATCACCGGCAGGCGCGGGATCTCGCCCGCTCCGATCTCATCCAGCACCTTCACCACCGCCGCGGCCTGCGCCTCG
>JBKHVQ010000142.1:0-23531 GCA_046569985.1 Thermoleophilia bacterium
ACCGATGCGCTCGGCCGGGCCGGCGCGGTCCTCGCCGAGTGGCGCGGGGCGGCGCTGCTCGAGGCGATGCACGCCGAGGAGGTGCGGGCACTCGAGGCGGACCCCCCGACACGTTCGACGGACGACAATGAGGCAACCGATGCCGTCCCCGAACTGAGTGCGGCCGAGCTGCGGGTGCTCGGGATGCTTCCCTCGTTGCGCTCGCTGCGCGAGATCGGGGCGACCATGTTCGTCTCTCGCAACACGGTGAAGACCCACGTGTCGGCGATCTACCGCGTACTCGGGGTCTCCACACGCCAGGACGCCGTCGCGCGGGCCCGCGTCCTCGGCCTCATCGACTGACGTCCGCCGAGTCTGACCCCTCGGCGAGAGGGCCCCGGCCGGGACTCAGGAGGCCGGCCGCGGCGAGAGCGCGAAGCGCCCCCGGCACCGCCGCCGGATCCAGCTCGCCTGCCGCCACGAGGACCTCCAGCGTCTCCGCGACCGTGCGTCGGGCCTCCTGCCCGCAGGTCTTCAGGACGCCCAGCAGGCGCGCGCCCTCCTTCGCCGCCTGACGCCGGTTCTCCGCCGCGAGCTGGGCGATCACATCGAGGGGCACGGCGATGGGTTCCATCGCGTCGCGCGACAGGTAGCCCTCGAGGATGGTCTCGGCACCCGCCGCCTCGAGTGCCTCGCGCAGGTCCTCGGCCCAGTGGTGCTCCAGGAGGATCAGCGCCGCGCTCCGTCCCGGCGGGACGCGTCGCCTCAACGTGTCCAGCTGGGCGCGCCCGACCCCGATGAGGTC
The DNA here is from genome assembly GCA_046569985.1 of Thermoleophilia bacterium. GTDB lineage: Bacteria > Actinomycetota > Thermoleophilia > Miltoncostaeales > Miltoncostaeaceae > JAVJSF01. Next base: position 785 of record JBKHVQ010000142.1, read on the forward strand.
GCCGGCGGGTGCGACGCCCGGCGCCGTCCCCGTGGCGCCGGCGTGCTCCCGGAGGAGCGTGCCGAGCATTACTCCCGATGTGTCGGCGTCGATGGCGTCCGGATTCGGCCCGGTGACGGTCAGGAGGCCGTCCTCGGCGTCACGGCTCATGAACAGGACGTCGATGGGGCGCACCGGACCATGACGCGCCAGGCGCCGGACCTCCCCCATGATCACCGGCCGCAGGTCGGTCCCCGCGGGAAGACCACCTCAAGCAGTTCGATCGGTGGCAGTTCGCTCACAGTCCGCTCCGTGGCCCTTCCCGGTGGCGACCGGCGAGAGGGGTGATCGGGGCACCGGGCCACCGATCAGGTGAGCCACTTTGTAGCCCGCCGGAGTGACGCGGTGGCCGCGGGCGCGCAGGGTCACCCGGGTGATCGGCGCTCCATCGCGGGCGCCGATCCGGCGGGTGCGCCGAGCGCCACGGTCTGCGAAGGTTGGATCACCGGCCCCGCCGGAGTGGGCCGGCCCACATCCGCGAGTGGAGGTCCGGACATGAATGACGAACCGCGTTCACCGATGTCGAGCGACGATGACGCCGGTGATCTCCTGGACGACGAGTCGCTCGCCGAGCCCGGCACGGCCAACCTCGAGGGGCCCATCGCCGACGAGCGCATCGACCCCGCCTTCCAGGCGGTGATCGAGGCCGGCGGTGGCGTGGCGGAGGGCTTCGAGCAGTCGGAGGCGGCGCTCGTGCAGCACGCGACCGACCCCGATCTGCTCGGCACCAAGCACATCCTCGCCGACGCCGGCGCTCCCGAGGACCCCGAGCACACCGCGTACGGGGAGGCCGACCAGGAGCACAGCTCGGAGTTGCGCGACTGACGTAGCCGGGCCGCGCTCCTCCTCAGCGGTCGCCTGCGCCCGCCCGCAGGTCCGCCAGGCGTTCCGGCACGTCGCTGATGAGCCCCGTCACGCCCCAGCCGGCGAGGGTCGCTCCCCGGGCGGGGTCGTCGATCGGCCAGGTCCAGAGGTGGCGCGCCCGCTCCCGCAGCGCGGCGACCACGGCGGGGTCGAGCAGCCGCTGATGCACCGAGACGCCGTCCAGGCTTCCCCGGCCGTAGCGGCGCAGGAGTGAGCGGAGTTGGCGCGGGGCGCCGACCGAGTGCAGCACGGTCACCCCGTCGCAGCCGGTGAGCCTGTCGGCGATCCGCCACGCCCGCGCCGACATGAACAGCGGCCGCCTCCTCCGCCACTCGAGCGTCGCGGCGAGGATGTCCGACACCATTCGCGGGTCGTAACCCTTGAGGTCGAGCATGAGGGCGAGGTCGTCCCCGACGCGCCCCAGCATCTCGTGGAGCGGTACGCGCGGGGTGCCGCGCTCGACCAGGCGCCCGTGGTCCCAGAAGATCGGAAGGGGACCGATCGATTTGGCGTGGCGCACATCGAGGCGCCGGTGGAACAGGCGCACGTCCGCCTCGACGACGTCGGCGTGCCCATCAACGCGGGCGAGTTCCTCGGGGCTGTTGGCGCCCCCGTGCGCGACGATCAGCGGCCGGGTCACGCGGTGGTTCGCTCCCCCCGGCGCATGAGCAGGCGCAGGTCCGAGGGGAGCGTGCGGGCCAGCGCGAGGCCCGTGAGGGCGACCACGCCGCCCGCGAAGACATCGACGATGTAGTGGTTGGCGGTGGCGATCACCGCGAAGGCCATCAGCGCGGGCATCGCCACGGCGAAGGTCCGCACCGCCACGTTGCGGGTCAGGTTCCACAGCATGATCCCGACGAGCATGTTCCAGCCGAAGTGGAGGCTCGGCATCGCGGCGTAGCGGTTGATCGGCCCCGGCGGCTGCAGCGTGCGGTACGAGTTCGACCGCTCGGTGACGGTGTCGACGACATCGAGGATCCCCAGCCGCGGCGGGGCCACCGGGTAAAGGGCGAAGATCACGAGGCCGATGGCGCCCGAGATGAACATGGCGTTGCGCAACAGGCGGAAGCGGTCGCGTGCCTGGAAGTACAGCAGGCACAGCACGGCGGCGATGAGCGGCCAGTGGCCGTAGATGTACACCCAGTTCGCGAAGGTGACCACGCTGTCGTGGTCGATGATCGCCCGCTGGATGCCGTGCTCGACATCGAGGCCGAGTGCCTGCTGCAGCGACACGAGCTGCCGCGCGTTCTCGTCGGCGGCCTCGTGGCTGGACTGGGTCAGGCCGCGGACGACGAAGTAGCAGAGCGCCGCGAGAACGATGAGGGCCACCTGGCCCGCCAGCCTGACCCAGCCGGGGTACCGGGGACCTCCGGTCCCGGCGCGTGTTGGCCGGTGCGACATCGTGGTCCGATCATCGCACGGCCTCCCCGGGGGCGCCTAGCACCTCGGCTCCGGGCCGCGGTGATCCTGGACACCCCTGATACCCTCACTGAGGCTCGACCGCCACACACGCCCCTGAACCAGCGCCCCGCCCACACCCCCGTCGCCGCCTGGCGACCCAGATCCCTGCGTGCCTGGGGAGGCGGACTCCTTCTCGTGGCCCTGCTCGCCCTGGCGGGCTTCGGCCTCAGCCGCCTCGATCTGGCTGCCGCCGCCGGGGCCCTCCGGGACGCCGATCCGCAGATGCTCGCCGTCGCCGTGGTGCTCTACGCGCTGGGGCAGACGATCTCCGGCGCGATGTGGGCCACCTGCCAGGAGGCGGGCGGCGTGCGCGGCATCCCCATCGGCACCGCGCTCGGCATGCACTGGATCTCCCGCGCGGCCTGCGAGGTCCTTCCCGCCAGTCTCGGCGAGGTGGTGAGGGTGGGCCTCGTGAGCCGGCACCCCGCCGGCCATGCGGCCGGGGGCTGGCGGGTCACCGGCGGCCTCGCCGGCTACAAGGTGATCGACGCCGTCGTCACCGCGGCGCTGGTGCTCGCGATCGCGATCATCGTTCCCATGCCGGGCCCCGCCGCCGGGCTCCGCTGGACCGCGCTGGGCATCGCCGGCGCCCTGGCCCTCGTCGCCGTCGCGTGGCGGCTCGGGGCCGGCAGGCGCGCGGCAGGCCTGCTCCCGGCGCGCGCGCGCGCCGCCGCGTCCCGCCTGGGCGAGGGGGCCGGCGTGCTGTCGGACCCCGCCGGATCCCGTACCGCCGCCGTCCTCGCCGTCGCCGCCGCAACCACCCGACTTCTGAGCCTCGGGGCGCTGCTTCTCGCCCTCGGAGCACCTCCCCAGGCGGCCGCGCTCGCGTTCTGCGTCATCGTGCTGGCGAGTGCGGTGCCGGCGGCACCGGGCGGCGCCGGCGCGCGCGAACTGGTGCTGGTCCCCGCGCTCGCCCTCGGCTACGGCATGCCCGCGTCCACCGCACTCGCCTTCAGCGTCGCGGTGCAGGCGGCAGCCCTCGGCACCTCGCTCGCCCTCGGCGCCGTCGCGCTGGCGTGGCTCGGCCCCCGGCTGGCCCGCGGCCTCGGCTCCGAGGGCGCGCTCGATGCCGATCTCCCCGAGCCGTTGCTCCCCGATGCCGCCCCGGCGGCCTGAGGGGCGCCGGGCGGTTCGCCCTTGATGTCGCCGCCGACGGACCCGGCGTCGCCTCCCCGTTGACGCGACGCCGGGCCCTCCACCTCATCGGCGCCCGGTGCCCTGAACGTGATGGGCGCGCGAATCGGCACGGACCCGCAACCGAATGTCGCCGAATCGTCAGTGTGACCTCGCGCGGGCCGATTATCCTTCCTGCCGTTGGGTCTCCCGGAGCGGGGGCCATGTCGCCACCTCCGGGGTGATGATGGGGCGGGCAGCTGACATCGAAGGACGGGTGACCTCCCCGGGGTCCGGCGGCATGGCGGACCTGCTCGGCGCCGCCGCGCGCATCGGGGACGGCCTCGACGTCGGCTCCGTGTTGCAGGAGATCGCCACCGCGACGCGGGCCGTGCTCGGCGCCGAGCGGGCCACCTGCTACGCGGTCGACCTGCGGACCCAGACGGTCGCGGCGGTGCACACCACCGAGACCGACCCCGCCCGGCGGGCGGTGCTCGAGCGGTCCGTGGGCAAGGGGCCCGACCGGATGCCCATCTGGCGCATGCAACTGCAGCACGGCAGCGGCCAGTTGCTCGTGATCGAGGACGTGCGGTCCGACCCGCGACTGCCGGCGGCGCTTGTCGAGCGGCTGGGCGCGGGGGCGATCATCGGGGTGCGCCTCGAGCACGAGTCGGTGCGCGCCCGCGGCGCGCATCCGCTGCTTGGCACCCTCTTCTGCAGCTTCGCCGACGTTCGGCGCTTCTCGGATGAGGAGCGCGAGGCGGCGCGCGGGCTGGCCACCATGGCCTCGCTTGCCCTCGCGAACGCCCACCTCCGGATCGAGACGGCGCGCAGTCTGCAGCGCGCCCGCGAGCTCGAAGCCGAGCAGGCCGCGCTGCGCCGGGTCGCGACCACCGCGGCCGACATCGAGAGCGGTGCCCACGGCGTGCACGCCGCCACCGCCCGAGAGGTCGTGTCCCTCCTTGGGGTCGACGCGGCTCTCATCGTCCGCTTCGACGATGGTCACGGCACCGTCGTCGGCGCGTGTGGCGATCACTCGGAGATCGATGATCGGCTGCCGACGGACGGGCCCGGCTCGCTCGCCCGCGTGCGGACGACCGGGCTCGGGCACGCGGTGGCCGACTACGGTGCGCTGCCGGCGGGCAGCCCGATCCGCGAGCACGCGCTCGAATACGGTTTCACCGCGAGTTCCGCCGCCCCGGTGCACGTCGACGGTCACCTGTGGGGTGCGGTACTGGCCGCCACCCGCCGCCCCGGCGGGATCCCGCCGGACGCGCAGGAGCGCCTCGCCCGGTTCGCGCAGCTGAGCGCGCTGGCGATCGAGAACGTTGAGGCGCGCGCCCGGCTCGTCGAGCAGGCGACCCATGACGGCCTCACCGGGTTGGTCAACCACCGGGTCTTCTTCGAGCGTCTGCGCGACGCGTGTGGGCGGGCGGCGCGCACCGGAGAGGAACTCAGCCTCATCGTCATCGACCTGGACGAGTTCAAAGCGGTGAACGATCGCCACGGTCATCTGGTGGGCGACCGCACCCTCGCCGAGTTCGCCGACCGCTTGCGCCCCGCCGTCCGCGCCGCCGACACGCTCGGCCGCACCGGCGGGGAGGAGTTCGCGTGGCTGCTGCCCGGAAGCAATCACGCCGCGACCTGCGCGGCGGCCGAGCGCCTGCGTCGCGAGATCGCGGGGGAGCCGTTCCCCGTGGTCGGACGGCTGACCATGTCGGCGGGCATCGCCACCCTGGTCCCGGGGGAGTCGGCGGCCGACCTCTTCGGCGCGGCTGACGCCGCCCTCTACAGGGCCAAGGAACTCGGCCGTGACCTGTGCGTGGGAGTGGGGGACCGCGCCCGTGGAGGGCGGCCGTCGTGACCGGACCAGGCGCCAACGGGGCGGCCCGCATCTCGGATCTGCTGCGCATTCCGGGAGGCCCCGTCGACCTTCGCGCCATCGATCCCTCCGCGACGCCGGGCTTCGGCGGCGAACGAGCCGACGCCGACGCCGAGTGGCCCGCCCTGTCCGAGCGCCTCGCGCAGATGCAGGAGATGCTGTTCGCGGAGGGCCGTGCGGGCGGGACGCGGAGCGTCCTGCTGGTGCTCCAGGGGATGGACACCTCGGGGAAGGGTGGCGTGCTGCGGCGGGTCATGGGGGCAGTCGACCCCCAAGGCGTCCAGATCGCCGCGTTCAAGCGCCCCACCCAGGAGGAACTCGACCACCACTTCCTCTGGCGCATCCGCAGGCGGGTGCCCGAGGCCGGCCAGATCGGCGTCTTCGACCGCTCCCACTACGAGGACGTCGTCGTCGCGCGGGTGCACGACCTGGTGCCCGCGTACGTGTGGCGCGGGCGCTACGACGAGATCAACCACTTCGAGGACCAGCTTCGCGATGCCGGCACGCGCGTCATCAAGTGTCTTCTGCACATCTCGCGCGACGAGTCGCGCAAGCGGCTGCTGGCACGCCTCGACGACCCCACCAAGCACTGGAAGTACGCCCCCGGCGACGTCGACGAGCGCGAGCGCTGGGACGACTACCTCGACGCCTACGAGGCGGCCATCGAGCGCTGCGGCGCGGGTGTCGGCAGCGCGCCGTGGTACGTCGTCCCCGCCGATCGCAAGTGGTATCGCAACTGGGCCATCGCCCGTCTCCTCATCGAGGAGTTCGAGGACATGGACCTCTCGTGGCCGCCCGCCGACTTCGATGTCGAGGCGGAGCGCAAGCGGCTGCTGGCCCAGCCGTGACCGCGCTCAGCTGAGAGCCTTCGCGGCCTGCTCCACGCGCTCCAGGTCGCGCGGCTCGGGCAGGGACCGCCTCGCCCCGTCGAGAATGCGTCGCGCCCTGCCGCGCAGCACGCCGAGACGCTCGGGGTCGTTGGTCGCGGCGGCGACCCGGGTGAGGGTGTCCAGGAGGACGAGCATCGTGGCGGCGTCGGCCTGACCCTCCGCTCCGGCGGCGACCTGGTCGATGCACAACCCCACGAGGTCGTCCCAGTCGGGCCTCTCGCGAACGAGGAGCAGCGCCCCGTCGGCGTCGCGCAGCCTCAGGCCGAGGTCGCGATCGGCCAGGCGTCGCAGGAGGTCGCCGGCGCGCAGGATCGCCTCATGGGCGGTCGTGCTGTCGTTCACGCCGGGTGAGAGGGCGCGCAGTGCGATGTCGGTGAGCTGGCGCAGCCCGTAGGAGATATCGCCGGCGTGGGTGCGCTGGGTGCCGACCTGCACGGCGCCCGTCACCGCCGCCCGCTCGGACTCCCCCGGGGGCCGGCCCCCGTGGCAGCGCGCGACGGTCTCGCCCTCGCAGATGAACCCGCCGACCGGTGGGATCACGACGACCGTCGACCCGCATGCGCGGGCGACGCCCATCACTGCGCCCTCGTCGACCCAGAGCACCCGTCCGGTTCGGCCGGCCCTGACATCCGCCGACGGCGGCCCGAGGACGACCTCCCCCGCGCCGGCTTCCCCGCCGAGGGGGGCCAGGCCGCCGATCGCCGGGAGCGAGTCGGCCCATGCTCCCGCGATCACGCGCTCCACGCGGATCTCGGAGGCCAGGTGGTGGAAGAAGCCGATGAGGATGCCCAGAGACGCGAGGGCCGCCAGGACGGCGACGTTCACCGTGATCCCCGGGACCTGATCGTCGCGCACCAGCCGCAGGGCGCCGAGCGAGAAGGTGAAGGTCCCGATCAGCGAGGCGACCACCGCCTGCACGCCGCGGTCGCGCATGAACCTGGTCAGGACCCTGGGCGTGTAGCCCTGGGCGGCGAGGGCGAGGACCGCCAGCGTGAGGGAGATCGTCACTCCGAGCACCGTCATGCTGGCGCCCGCGATCGTCGACAGCACCGCCTGGGCGGCGTCGGCGTCGCCGCCGTAGGTCAGCCGCCCGGGCGTGTCCCCGTCCAGGGAACGGTCCAGGCGCACGAGGAACTCGGCGGCCACCGCGCCGAGGAGGCCTGCGAGCGCCGGCCAAAGCCAGAGGCTGGTCCGCAACTCGTCGGCGATCCGCGCGAGGCGACCCGCGGGGGATTTGCGGCTGCCGTTCATCGTCGCGCGAGGATACCCGGCGGGGGTCACGCGACGACGCCCCGCAGGTCGCGGGGCGCCCGGCGATGAGTTCGCCCGGCTGTCAGGGACGATTCCGCGACCTGCATGGTCATCTCGGACACGATCCACGCGATGTTGCTGGTCGAGGCGAAATTCAACGAGTTGTCGACCCGCGCCGTCCTCGACACGGCCGCCGGCAGCGAGGTGCTCATCGCGCTCTCATGCGACTCGCGGGACGAGGTCGACGACCTCTGCGACAGGGCGCTCGCCGCCGGGGGGAACGAGTCGCACCCCGCTCAGGATCACGGTTTCATGTACCAGCGCTCGTTCCAGGACCCGGACGGCCATGTCTGGGAGATCTTCCACATGGACATGAGCGCCGTCCCCGCGGGATGAGCGGGGCTCATCCGTCCGTCGCCGGGAGCGCCGAGGTGATGCGGTCGTAGCGGTCGATCTCGCAGCCGTCCGTGCGGGTGACGGTGAGGTCGACCGGGCCGCCGTCGAGGGTGCCGCGTACCAGGATGCGCTCGGGTCCGCCGTAGACCTGCGTGCAGGCCCGGTCGTCCGGCTCTGCGAGCACGACTCTCAACTCGGCGCAGAGCGCCGGCGCGTCGACGCATGCGACCGGCGTCTCGGTGACCTGTCCGCTGCCGTCGTCGAGCGTGATCACCAGGCGATCGTCGCCCGTTGCCGATCCGGGGTCGTCGTCCCCGCAGCCACCCGCCACGCCGGAGACCAGGGCCAGGCAGGCGAGGAGGCGGATGATGGCGGCTCGCGACCCACGCACGGGCCAACTGTCGCATGCCGCCCGTTCCGGCGCGAGCGCCGGGGGCGCCGCTATCGTGCGCCCATGGCCGGGACGAGGAGGGCCGGCACGCCGGCCGCACCGGGAGACCCCGCGCGCGGCGTCATCGGCGGCCGCGAACCGCGCTGAGCATGGGTCCCGAGCCCTTCCGGACCATCGCGGCCGCGATGGACTACCCCGTCTTCATCGTGACGACCCGCTCACCCGAGGGCGTCCCCGCGGGATGCCTCGTCGGGTTCGCCACCCAGGCGTCCATCTCACCCCCGCGCTTCATCGCGGCGATCTCGCGGGTCAACCACACCTTCCCGGCGGCGATGGCCGCCGCGGTGGTCGCCGTGCACCTGCCGGGGCGCGACCAGGTGGAACTCGCGCGCCTGTTCGGCGAGGCGAGCGGTGAGGAGATCGACAAGTTCGCCAACTGCCGCTGGCACGAGGGCCCCGGGGGTGTCCCGGTGCTCGACGACTGCCCGGCCTGGATCGCCGGCCCGGTCCGCGAGCGCGTCAACCTGGGCGATCACGTCGGGCTGCTGGTGGACATCGCCCACGCGCACGACGCGGGCCTCGGGCTCCAGCTCCGGGCCTCGGACATCCGCGGTATGGAGCCCGGGCACCCGGCCTGACCCGCGCCCGGGCGGCGGGTCCACGCGAACGGCCGCCTTCGCCCCGGACGCCTCGGGGCCCTAGGCTCCCCCACGTGGGCGACCGGAGCGGCATGGCGCAGGGGTCCGGGCGCATCCCCTTTCGCGGTGACATCGAGGGGTTGCGCGGTGCCGCGACCCTGATCGTCCTCGCGTACCACGCCGGCGTCCCGCTTCTCAGCGGGGGGTATGTGGGCCTGGACATCTTCTTCGTGATGTCGGGGTTCCTCATCACCGCCCTCCTGGTGCGCGAGGCGGAGACGACCGGGGGCATCCGGCTCCGAGACTTCTTCGCCCGGCGCATCCGGCGCCTGCTGCCCTCCGCGGTGGCGGTGCTCGCGTTCGTGGTCGTGGCCGGCTGGCTGATCATGGCCCCCCTCCAGCGCGAACCACTCGCCCGCGACGTTCTCGCCGCGAACTTCTACGTGGTGAACTGGCGCTTTGTCGACCAGCAGACCGATTACCTCGCCGCGGGGCTGTCGGCCAGCCCCGTGCAGCACTTCTGGTCGCTCTCGGTCGAGGAGCAGTTCTATGTCGTGTGGCCCGTGGTGCTTCTCGGTGCGGCGCTCATCGCCCTACGAACCCGCCACGACGTGCGCGCCCTGGCCGGATGCGCGGTCGTCGCGATCGGGGTCGTGCTGTTCGCCTACGCGCTCGGCCACACGAGGGAGGCGGCGGGGGCGGCGTACTTCTCGACGTTCTCCCGCGGCTGGGAGTTCGCCATCGGCGCCGCGCTGGCGCTCGTGCCCGCGAGCCGGGTCCGCATCGGGCGCCGGACGGCGGCCGCCTTGACCATCGCGGCCGTGGTGGTCCTGGCGTGGTGCGCGGTCACGTTCGACGAGGCGACGCGCTTCCCGGGCCCCGCGGCGCTCGCGCCCTGCCTCGCCACCGCGGCGATCATCCTCGCCGGCGTCCACCACACAGATGGCCTCACGGCGCGGGGTCTCGCGATACGGCCGCTGCGCTGGGTCGGGCGGATCTCCTACTCGTGGTACCTGTGGCACTGGCCGCTGCTCGTGTTCGCGGCGCTCATCTGGGGCGACCTCCCGGTTGCCGCCAGGGTGGGTGTCGTCGCGGCGTCGCTGGTACCGACCCTGCTCGCCCACCGCTATGTCGAAGAACCGTTCCGGCACGCCCGGACGTTCGCCCGTACGCCGGCCCGCGCCTTCCGCCTGGGGCTCGCGTGCACCGCGGTCGTCGCGGTCGCCGGCGTCCTGTCGCTGGCCACCGTCCCGACCACGCCACTCGCGTCGGCCAAGGAAGCGGTCGGCGCGAGGGCCCTGAAGGGCGACGGCCCGCACGTGCAGCAGAGCGCGCGCGCGATCCGCCCCGAACCGCGTTCGGCGATCCGCGACCGCGGCGAGGCCGACGCGGACGGCTGCCTGGTGCGGCCCCTCGACAGCCGATCCGGCCCCTGCGTGTACGGCGACCGCGACTCGTCCACCACCGTGGTGCTCTTCGGTGACTCGCACGCGATGCAGTGGTTCCCGGCGGTCGATGCGGTCGCCGACCGGCGGGGGTGGCGACTCGTGGTGCTGACGAAGGCGGGCTGCACGCCCGCCGATGTGGCCATGTACAACGCCCAATTGCGCCGGCGCTACCGCGAGTGCGAGAGGTGGCGGGCGCACACCCTGATCCGGATCGCGCGCGAACGGCCCTCCCTGGTCATCGTCGGGAACTCCAGCAGCCACCAGGTGATACGCGCCGGCGACCGCCTGGACGGCGACTCGAGCGCCGTCGCCCTCGAGCAGGGCCTTGCGCGGACACTGCGCAAGCTTCGCGGGACGCGCGCGAAGCTCCGTGTGATGCGCGACAACCCCCGGCCCGATCGCGACGTACGTGCGTGCGTATCCGAGTCGCTGTCCAACCTCGGCCGATGCGCGTTCCCGCGCGCGGTCGGGTACGCGCACCGGCCGGTCAACCGCCGGGCGGTCCGGGCTGTGCGCGGCGCGGCACTCATCGACCCCAGCCCCATGCTCTGCCCGGGGACCCGCTGCCCCGCGGTCGTCGGCAACGTGCTCGTCTACCGCAACACCGCCCACATCACCGCGACCTATGTGGCGACCCTCGCGCCGTGGCTGTCGGCGCGCCTGCCGGCCCGCCTCCCGGCCCGCGGGTGAGGCGCCGCTCCCGGGGGCGGGGGTATCCGGCGGGGTGCCCGTTCGGCGATACTGGCCCGGACGACGACAAGGGGGCGAGGGATGCTGCGGTACGTGGGGGTCTCCAGCGATCGTGCGGTGCGGCTGCGTGAACTGGCCGACCTCGGCTGTGCCGTCACCGTCGAGCGGGAACTCGGGACCGACGACGACATCTGCGTGGTGAGTCTCGGCGAGCGCCGGGTGCTCGGGCGCGGTGCGACCGCCGATGCCGCCGTCGCGGACGCGCTGGCGCGGTGGGACGAGGCGGAAGCCTGAGCGCCGCCGGTGCCGGGGGCGCTCACGCCCCGATCATCACGTTCACCCCCAACCCGGCTGTCGATGTCACCTCCGGCGTCCCGCGGATGGCCGACGGGGTGAAGCTGCGCTGTGAGCCCGCCCTCCGCGAACCGGGCGGCGGCGGGATCAACGCGGCGCGGGTCGTGGCGGAACTCGGGGCCCGCGCGGTGGCCGTGCACACATCCGGCGGGGCGACGGGACGGGCCCTGTGCGCGATGGTCGCCGACGCCGGGGTCGAGAGCGCCGTTGTCACGATCGGCGGCGAGACCCGCGAGTCGTTCACGGTGCACGAGCGCGACAGCGGTCTCATCTACCGCTTCGTGCTCCCCGGCCCGACCCTGGGCGAGCCGGAGTGGCGCGCATGCCTGAAGGCGGTGCGCGCCCGGCTCGAGCCGGGCGCGGTCGTGCTGGCCAGCGGCAGCCTCCCCCCGGGCGCGCCGGACGATCTGATCGGCCTGCTCGCCGACGCCGTGCGTGAGCGCGGCGCCCGCCTGCTCGTCGACATGTCCGGCGCCGCCATGCGCGCGGCGCTCACGCACGGGGTGCACATGGTGCGCTTCAATCGCCCCGAGTTCGAGGAGTATGTCGGCCGCCCCATGCCCGATCCCGCGTCGCGGTTGGCCGAGGCGGTGGCCCTGGTGGAGAGCGGTGCCGCGGAGGTCGTGGTCGCCACGCTGGGCGAGGACGGCGCCCTCGTGGTCGGCCGCGACGTGCGCGTTCATCTGCATGCCCCGCGCGTCGACGCCGTCAGTCCCGTCGGCGCCGGCGACAGCATGATGGGCGCCATCTGCGTCGGCCTCGCCCACGGGTGGGACCTCGAGACCAGTTGCTCGCTCGGCGTGGCCGCCGCCGCCGCGGCCCACATGACCGCGGGCACGGGCCTGTGCCGTCGCGCGGATGTCCTCGAGCTGTTCACGCGGATGACCGGGCGCCCCGCCCCCGGGCCGGTGGGCGCGGCCCTGTAACGCCCTCCGCCCCCGGGGCGGATGCCGGGCGGGTGCGTAAGATCCCGACGCATGAACGGCACCCGTCCGGGCACCCGGCGCACCAAGATCCTCGCCACCATCGGTCCGGCGTGCGCCGACCCGCCGGTTCTCGAGCGCCTCGTCGCCGCCGGGATGGACGGCGCGCGCATCAACCTGTCGCACGGGACGCCGGAGCAGTGGCTCTCGCACGCCCGCGAGGTGCGGGCCCTCGAGGCGGTGTGCGATCACCCCATCGCGGTGCTGGCCGACCTGCAGGGCCCGAAGATCCGGCTCGCCCCCGACACGCCGCACCGTCGCCTGGCGAAGGGCGACGAGATCCACGTCGTCGCCGGCTCCAGCACCCCGCGCGACGCGCTCGCCGTCGAGTGGGACGATGTCGCCGAGGTGGCCCTGCCCGGGGTGTCGGAGTTGGTGATCGGCGACGGCACCCCGCGCCTGGAGATCCTCGGTGAGACGACCCTCCAGGGGGCGCCGGCGCTGCTCGCCCGGTGCGTCAAGACGGGGGATGTCGCCCCTCGCCGCGGGGCGACCCTCACCAACGTCTCCCTCTCGGGGCCGTGCCTCACGCCGAAGGACCGCGCCGACCTCGACCTGCTCGCAGAGCTGGAGCCCGATCTCGTCGCGCTCAGCTTCGTGCGCGCGGCGTCCGACATCCGCGAGCTGCGTGCCGAACTCGACGCGCGCGACCTCGGGTCGACGCGCATCGTCGCGAAGATCGAGAAGTCCGAGGCGATGCTCGTGCTCGACGAGATCATCGAGGAATCGGACGGCATCATGGTCGCCCGCGGCGACCTCGGCATCGAACTCGGCGTCGCGGAGGTGCCGCTCGCGCAGAAGACGATCATCCGGCAGGCCGTCAGGGCCGGGAAGCTCACGATCACCGCGACGCAGATGCTCGAGTCGATGCACCTGCGTCCCGAGCCGACGCGGGCCGAGGCCACCGACATCGCCAACGCCATCCTCGACGGCACCAGCGCCGTGATGCTCTCCGGGGAGACCGCGCAGGGGTCGTACCCGGTGGAGGCGGTGGCCGCGATGGACGAGATCGCGCGCGTCGCCGAGCGCGTCATCAAGCCCGCCCCGCTCCGCGACGGCGGGATGTCCGACGCCGAGGCGGTCCTCCAGGCGGCGGCACTGCTCGGCGAGAGCCGGGACTGCGCCTGCTACATCACGCCCACCGAGACCGGCGGGTCCGCGCGGGCCCTCGCCCGCAGCCGGCCGCATGCACCGATCGTCGCCCTCACCAGCAACCGCGACACCGCCCGCGCCCTCGCCCTGGAGTGGGGTGTGGTCCCGCGCGTCTTCGCGCAGCGCGCCAGCGTGGAGGAGATGCTCGATGACAGTCTCGCGCTGGTGGCGGACATGATGGGCCTGCGGGCCGGGGATCCCGTGGTGATGGCCTACGGCGCCAGCATCGCCCAGCCCGGGCGCACCAGCCTGATCGTGCTGCGCCACGCCCAGTGACGGGCTCCCCGCGCGCGGCGGTCATGAGCCGCCGCCCTCCGGTGGGGCCAGGCGCGCCAGGGCGCCGGTCAGGCGCTGGCCGCCCTCCAGCACCGGGGCGAACAGGTCACCGTGGCGCGCGATGCGGTCCCGCACGGCGTCCATCGTGAACCGCGTGGGGTCGATCCCGCCGCGCACCTCGTCCCAGGTCACCGGCGTCGACACCGGCGCCCCGGGACGCGGCCGCACCGAGTAGGCGGCCGAGATGGTGCGCCCATAGCCCATCTGGTTGCAGTCCACGAGCACCCCCCGCCGGCGCTCCTTCGCCCACGTGGTGGTCACGAGGCCCGGGTGCGCCGCCTCGAGGGCGCGTGCCACCACCTTGCAGAGCGAGCGCGCCTCGGGGTACGGGTGCACGGGGTCGATCGGGGCCATCACGTGCATGCCTCGCGCGCTCGATGTCTTCGCGTAGCTGCGCAGCCCCAGCAGTTCGAGCGCGTCGCGCACCAGCAGCGCCACCTCGGCCGCCTCGTCGAAACCGACATCGTCGGAGGGGTCGAGGTCGAAGAGGAGCCAGTCCGGCATCCGGGGCGTCGCCGCGCGGGAGTACCAGGTGTTCATGTCGATGCAGCCCGCGTTGACCATCCACACCAGCGCGTCGGGTTCGTTCACCAGCGGGAAGCGGATGGGGCGGGCGTTCCGGCTCGTGCCGCCCGGCAACTCGGCGTGTGGGATCCACTCGGGCATGTCGGGCGGGCGGTTCTTCTGGACGATGCGCTCGCCCTCGATCCCGTGGGGTAGGCGCATCATCGTCATCGGGCGCTCGCGCAGGTGGGGCACCATGATGTCGGCGACATCCCGGTAGTAGGCGATCAGGTCGCCCTTGGTGATCCCGTCGGCGGGGAAGTACACCTTGTCCGGATGGGTGATCCGGACGCGCTCCTCCGCGCCGCCGGCACCAGGGTGCACGGCCGGCGCGGCGCCCGCCGGCGGCCGGTCGGCGCCGGGGCGCGCGCCGAGCGCGGAGGGCGGTATGTCCTCGCGCACCCGCACGAACACCGGTGCGCGCAGGCGGCCGTCGTCGGTCCATTCGGTGAACTCGACCTCGCACACCACCTCGGGGCGGGTCCACACCGACGCGTCTCGCGGGCGGGCGAGGTCGCCCGGCACCGGTTGCAGCGCCGGCCGATCGGTGACGAGCGGGCCCAGGATCCGGAGGAGCGCATCGATGTCCGTCTCGCGCATGCCGGTGCCGCAGTTGCCCACCCACCGCCAGTCCCCGTCCCCGTCTCCCGGGAGTGCCAGGATCAGCGCGCCCAGCCGCTCGCGGCCGCCCTTCCCGCGCCGGTAGCCCACGACCGCCGCGCGAAGCCGGTGGCGCACCTTGGTCTTCCTCCAGTCGCGGGTGCGGCGGCCGGGCAGATACCGGGAGCCGGCGCGCTTGGAGATGATCCCCTCCAGTTCCTGATCGGCGGCCGCCCGCAGCAGGGCGTCACCGTCGGGGAAGACGGGCGAGACCCGCACCACCGCGTCGTCCGGCTCGACGAGGCGCTCGAGGAGGGCGCGGCGCTCGGTCCACGGCATCCTGCAGGTGTCGCGCCCGTCGGCCTCCAGGATGTCGAAGGCGTAGTAGACGAGAGTCCCCTCACCGCGCTGCAGGAGCCCGAAGCGCGGGCGGCCCGCGTCGTCGAGCGCGCAGACCTCACCGTCGATCACGCAGTCCGGTGTGCGCACCGCCCGGGGCAGCCGGGCGGCGACCGTGGCGAACCGCTCGGTGAGGTCCTGATCGTTGCGACTCCAGAGGACGGCCTCCGACGCGTGGATGCGCACGAGGCAGCGGAAACCGTCCCATTTGATCTCGTGGCGCCAGTCGTCGCGCGCCGGCGGGGTGTCGCCGGGCACCGCCAGCATCGGCGCGGGGCGGGAGGCCGGGACCGGTGCGACCCCCGGGGCGGGCTTCCGGATCAGCAGCCAGTTCTTGTCCTCGCCACCGAGGCGCGCCGGCACGAGTTCCCACACGCCGTCCAGGCGCACGCCGCGCAGGCGCACCGACATCCCACCGTCGGGCTTGTCCTGAAGCGGTTCCCAGGTCCCGGAGTCGAAGATCTCGACGCGCCCGGCCCCGTACTCCCCGGCGGGGATGTCGCCCTCGAAGTCGGCGTATTCGAGCGGGTGGTCCTCGACGCGCACGGCCAGGTGGCGCGCGCCGGGGTCGATGGGCACGCCCCTGGGCACGGCCCAGCTCAGCAGGACCCCGTCGCGCTCGAGGCGCAGGTCGTAGTGCAGCCGGCGCGCGGCGTGCCGGTGGACCACGAAGCGCGGCGCGCCGGAGGAATGCGGTGCCTCCCCGCCGAATGGTTCGGGCGTGCGGTCGGCGCGCCGCCTGTGTCGGTAGTCGCCGAGGCCGTCGGGTGATTCAGCGCCCATGCGGCATCATGTACGCCACAACCGCGCAAATGAAACGGGTGTGGCGCCGACGAGGGGGAGAACCATGCCACCGCGGGCGATCTGGTCGGGCAGCATCAGCTTCGGTCTGGTGAACGCCCCGGTGCGCATGTACAGCGCCGTCCAGGAGAAGGACCTCCACTTCAACCTCATCCACCGTCCCGACGGCGGGCGCATCGGCTACCAGAAGGTCTGCAAGGCCGAGGGCGACCGGCCGGTCCCCTCCGACGAGATCGTGCGCGCCTACCCGTTCGGGGACGGTGAGATGGTCATCGTGGAGGAGGCCGATTTCGCCGCCGCAGAGGGGGAGACCCCCCGCCAGCTGAGGATCCTCGACTTCGTCCCGCGCGACCAGATCGACCCGATCTACATCGAGCGGACATACTTCCTCGGCCCAGGAGACGGTGGGGACCGCGTGTACGCCCTCCTGTCGAACGCGATGGCGAAGAGCGGCCTCGCCGGCGTCGTCCGCTACGTTTCACACACCAAGGAGCACCTGGGAGTGCTCCGGGTCCGCGAGGACGGCGTGATCACCCTCGAGAAGATGTACTTCGCCGACGAGATCCGCTCCAGCGAGGGCATCGCGCCGGAGAGGTCGATGGGCGACGTCGACGATGCCGAGCTTGAGATGGCGACCAAGCTCATCGGCTCCTACGCAGGCGACTTCGACGCTTCGAAGTACCGGGACCGCTACCGGGAACGCCTGATGGAGATCATCGAGGCGAAGCGCGAGGGAGGGGCGGTCGCTCCCGCCGCGCCCGCCGAGGAGGGCGCCGCACCCGACCTCATGGCGGCTCTGCGGGCGAGCCTGGAAGCCGTCACGGGCGAGGCCGCCTGAGATGATCCTGGAGCGGATGACGGCGCCGATCGTCCTGGCGCCGATGGCGGGAGGGCCATCGACGCCCGCCCTCTGCGCGGCCGTCACCGAAGCCGGCGGGCTGGGCCTGCTGGCAGGCGCCTACCGCGCCCCGGCGGGGCTCGCCGACGACATCGCGGCGACCCGTGCCCTGACATCGGGGCCCTTCGGGGTCAACCTGTTCGTGCCGCGGATCGACGCGGCCCCCGAGCGTGACCTGCGGGCGTACCTGGAGCGCCTCGGAGCAGAGGGGGAGCGGTACGGCGCCGCGGTCGGCGCGCCCCGCGACGATGATGACGACGGCTGGGACGAGAAGGTGGCGCTGCTGCTCGACGCCCGCATCGCGGTGGCCTCCTTCACCTTCGGGTGCCCGCCGCCGCAGACGATCGCCGCGCTGCGGTCGGCCGGCACCGAGGCGTGGGTCACGGTGAACTGCCCGGAAGAGGCCGAGATCGCCCGCGACGCCGGCGCGGACGCGCTTGTCGTGCAGGGGGTCGAGGCCGGCGGGCACCAGGGGGGCTGGTTGCACCCCGGCGACCCCGACGGCTTCGGGTTGCTCGCCCTGCTGCGGGTCGTGGCGTCGCGCGTCGACCTGCCACTGGTGGCCGCCGGCGGGCTCACCGACGGCGCCGCGGTGGCCGCCGCGCTCGTCGCCGGTGCGCGCGCGGCGCAGCCCGGAACCGCCTTCCTGTGCGCCGACGAGGCCGGCACCGACCCGGTCTACCGGGCCGCCCTGGCGCGCGGTGGCGCGACCCGGGCGACGCGGGCGTTCAGTGGCCGCACCGCGCGCGGGCTGCGCAACCGCTTCATGGACGAGCACGGCCCTCATGCGCCGGCGGCGTTCCCGGCCGTCGCCCAGGCCACCGGGCCGATCCGGGCCGCTGCGCGGGCGGCCGGCGACCCCGGGGCGATGAGCCTGTGGGCCGGTCAGGCGCACCCTCTCGCGTCGCGGGCGCGCCCGGCCGGCGAGATCGTGCGGGGCCTCGTCGCGGGTGCCGGGGATGCCCTCGCCGGCGCGTCGCGCCGGCTCGGAGGGCGGCCTCAGGCCTGAGGGCCGGCCGTCCCGGCGGGGTCTCGGGCGAGCAGCACCCCGCAGGGCGCCTTGCGGATGATGGCGGCGGCGAAGCCGCCGAGGCCCGCGCGACGCCCCGAGCGCGGCCCGATGACCAGCAGATCGACCTCGTTGTCCTGGCACCAGTCCGCGACCGTGTCGTCCGGAGCGCCGGCGAGCACGACCCCCTCGGCGCCGGCGATCGCCTCCGCCCCGGCCTGCACCACCTCGTCGGCGCGCTCCTTGCGCGCCGCCGGCATGGGAAGCGCGTCGGCGACGAGGTTGCGCGGCAACGGTCGCGGCGGCGCGACCACGTGGACGACGGTGACCCGCGCGCCGGTCGCGGCCGCCACGCGCCGCGCCGCCACGACCGCGGCGGCTGCGCCGTCGTCATCCGCGATCGCGCAGGCGATGTGCCGCGGCGGGTCGGTGGTCCCACCCGGAGGGACGATCAGCGTGTCCACCGGCGCGTCGTGCGCGAGGGCCGTCGCGAAGCCGCCGAGGCCCGCGCGACGCCCCGAGCGCGGCCCGATCACCAGGAGATCGACCTCGTTGTCCCGGCACCAGTCCGCGACCGTGTCGTCCGGAGCGCCTGCGAGCACGACGCCCTCGGCGCCGGCGATCGCCTCCGCCCCGCCCCGCACCACCTCGTCGGCGCGCTCCCTGCGCGCCGCCGGCATGGGAAGCGCGTCGGCGACGAGGTTGCGCGGCAACGGTCGCGGCGGCGCGACCACGTGGACGACGGTGGCCCGCGCGCCGGTCGCGGCCGCCACGCGCCGCGCCGCCACGACCGCGGCGGCGGCGCCGTCGTCATCCGCGATCGCACAGGCGATGTGAAGCGGCGGGTCGGTGGTCCCACCCGGAGGGACGATCAGCGTGTCCACCGGCGCGTCGTGCGCGAGGGCCGTCGCGAAGCCGCCGATCAGCGCCCGGGCCACGCGGCCGCTGTGGGCGGCGGCGACCGCCAGGTCCGCGTCGCCACGCGTCAGCCACCCGCAGGCCTCGCGGTGGGCCGGGTCGCCGATCAGCAGCACGGGGTTCCCATCGGCGGCCGCCGCGCGCCCGGCCAGCCACCGCCGCGGCGGTGCGTGCGGATCGGCCTCGTCGATCTCCCACTCGGTCATGCCGCCGCGCATCACCTCCTCGGGAGGTGCCACATGCACGAGGGAGAGGACGCAGTCGTCGCCGCGCAGGGTCGCCGACTGGGCCAGCGCGGTGTCGGCGGCTGCGCTGGTGTCGACGAAGCAGGCGATGTGGCGGTACACGGGGGACATCGGGGGGTGAGGCTAACATCACCGCCGCCCGTGCGGCCGAACCGGGTGCGCCGGCGGGCGCTAACGTCCCGGCCGGATGGCCGCACCCTGCGATGCAACCCCGCGACGAGCGCGGGCCCCACGGGGCGACCGTGCGCGCGCCGATGTCCTGCGCTACTGGCATGCGGTGGAGATGTTCAGCGCCCAGCGGGCGCCGCGCCGGGACGCGGACGGCCGCGTCGTCGACATCACGCCGGGGGTGCCGCCCCCGTGGGCGCGCAGAACGGCCGATCCCACCGTCGGCGAGGACCGGGTGTGGCGTCACGCCGTGCACGTGGGGCTGTTCCGGCTCGAGGCCGCCTACGCGCTCCTCGCCCGGGTCTTCCCTCCCGGCGACGACGACCGCTACGCGCCGGCGACCCGCGGCGAGGCCGCCCTCGCCGCGTTCATCGCCGACGAGGACGGGTCACCGATCGAGGGCACGCTCGTCCTGTCGGAGTGCGCCTGGGCGATCGGCCGGGTGCTTGCCGAGGGGTGCGACGGGCACATCGCCGACGGCTTCGGGGAGGCGCAGGCGGAGGTCGTCGCGGCCCTCGCGGAGCTGGCCGGCGGGCCGCTCACGGGCGCCGATCTCGATGCCCTCGCGGCGGAGGCGGCGGACCGCGTCGGCGTCGGCGGCCTCCTCGCGCGACGCGGCACGCGCGTCAGCAGCTACCACCTCGACCGGGCGGCAGCCGAGAGCGCCGGCGACGGCGTGCTGCTCAACAGCTTCCACGCCGCCGACCTCCAGCGCGTCGGCGCCGCCGTGCGCCGCGGCGACTACGGACACGCGCTCTGGCGCTACCTCGCCCCCGGCGACGAGGCCGAGCCGCCGGGCCGGCGCGATGTGGGCCGCGATGCCGACTCGGCCCGCGAGCTCCTGTCGCCCGAGCGGACGCCGGCCGGCCGCTGGCCCGCGCCCTCCGACGAGCCTCTGGCCTCCGGTCAGCAGATGGCGGTGAACGAGGCAATGTCCGCCCTCGCGGGTCACGCGGGCGGGATCATGGCGGTCAACGGGCCGCCCGGGACGGGAAAGACGACGATGCTGCGCGATCTCATCGCGGCGATCGTGGTGGAACGCGCGAGGCACCTCGCCCACCTCGCCCGTCCCGAGGATGCGTTCGCCGGGGTCGCACCCTGGGGCCGTCCCGAGGGAGGCGGGCGGCGGGTATGGCGCTGGCGCGAGCACCTCACGGGCTCGGAGATCGTCCTCGCGTGCGCGACGAACGCGGCGGCCGAGAACGTGACCACCGAGATCCCGGCGCTCACGGCGATCGGGGAGGAATGGCGCGGCCACGCCCGCCACCTTCCGGGACTCGCGACGCTGGTGCTGCGCGCGTGGCAGGAGGCCGCGCGCGGGCGGGCCGGGCGGATCGAGCGGGCCCCGGTTGAGGCGTGGGGTCTCCTGGCCGCATGCCTGGGAAGCCGCCGGCGGGGCGCCGAGTTCGCGAGCGCCTTCTGGTGGGGGTCCCTGCCGAGCGAGCGGCACAGGGCGGGCACCGCCCCCCAGATGGCGCTCGACCTGCCAGCCCTGACCGACCGGCACCGCGGCCTGCGGCGGGCACTGCGCGAGGCGGCATCCCCGGGGGCGGCGGTCTCGCCCACGTGGGCCGAGGCCGTCGCGGGCTTCCGGGCCGCCGCGGAGGCGGTCGAGGCCGGCCGCTCCGGCCCGGCGCCCGCCGCGACCGCCGAGGGTGACCGCCTGCGCACGCTCCTGTTCCTGCGGGCCTTGGAGCTGCACGCCGCGTTGCTGCTGCACGCGGCCAAGGCCATGACCGAGAACCTGCGGGCCGCCATGGACATCATCACCGGGCGCGTGCCGGCGGGGGTCGCACCGGAGGCCGCGGCCGCCGCGTGGCAGACCCTCTTCATGGTCGTCCCCGTGGTGAGCACGACCTTCGCGTCGCTTCCGCGCCTGTTCTCGCACCTCCGGCGTGAGCAGCTCGGCTGGCTGCTGGTGGACGAGGCGGCCCAGGTCGCCCCGCAGCACGCGGTCGGCGGAATCTGGCGCGCGCGCAGGGTCGTGGTCGTCGGCGACCCCTCCCAGCTCGAGCCCATCGTCCCCCTGCCCGCCGCGACCCGGGAGGGCCTGCGAGCCCGTCACGCGGTGGGGGAGGAGTGGATCCCGGGGCGGGCGTCGGTGCAGACGCTCGCCGACCGCGTCAGCCGGGCCGGCACCCGCGAGCGCGACGCGGCGGACGCACCCTGGGTCGGGGTGCCGCTGACACTGCACCGGCGCTGCGAGGAGCCGATGTTCGGCATCGTCAACGCGATGGCCTACGCGGGGCGCATGGTCAACGGCACCCGCCCGCGCCGGGACCCGCCGCTGCCCCCGAGCGCGTGGCTCGATGTGGCGCCCGGGCGCTCCGAGGGCCACTGGCTGCCCGCCGAGGGCGAACGACTGATGCGCGTGCTCGGCTTCCTCGAGCGCGCCGGCCAGGACCCCGGGGAGGTCCTGATACTGACCCCGTTCCGCGACGTGGCCGGTGCGCTCGCGCCGTTCGCCGCGCGCTGGCCGGGGGTCGACGCGGGCACCGTGCACACCGCCCAGGGGCGCGAGGCCGACGTTGTGATCCTCGTGCTGGGCGGAGCACCCGGCGCGGCGGGCGCCCTCCGCTGGGCGACCGCCCGGCCGAACCTCCTCAACGTGGCCGTCAGCAGGGCCCGCCGCCGGCTGTGGGTGATCGGCGACCGCGCCGCCTGGGCGCGCCACCCGCACGCGGCCCTGATCGCGGACCGGCTCCCGTCCAAGGCGGAGCCGGCGATGCCCACCGGGTACGGGGCGCCGGCGCACCCGGCCCGGCGGCGCGGCGTCACCTGAGCACCGCCCGCCGGCCCTTGGCCGCGGGGTGCATCACCGGCGCCGGTCGCGTCCGGATCCTCACGTCCGGGGCCCCGGCGCCGATGCTGTGAGCACCATCAATCGGAAATCGGGGATGCCATGGGCTGGACTGCACGTGACCAGGGCACGGTGGAGGTGATTGACGCCGTGCTGGAATGTCTGGAGAGTCTCAACAGGAACTGTCTGAGCGGCGTGGCGGCGGGCCTCACGGCCATGACCGAGCGCGACCTCACCCGGAGCGTGACTCCGGTGACCCCGCCGGTCACCGTCACCACATCCGATCCTCATCTCACGAAGCTCGTCGATCAGGTGAACCAGATCCTCGAGCGCAGCAAGGAGGCCGTCGCGGCCTACAACAGGGTGCAGGCCCGCCTGCGCGAGACCCTCGGCGACGAGTCCTGCCTGGACGAGCTCATGACCGGGATGAACAGCCTGTCCGGCCACTGCATCGAGG
>JBKHVQ010000143.1:0-4822 GCA_046569985.1 Thermoleophilia bacterium
GCGCGCCGACCGCGGCGCAGACCGCGCTCACCGGGTGCGTGGCGGGCTCCGACAGGGCCGCCCACAGTCGTCGCAGCTCGATCGTCGGGAGGCCCGCCTGCGCGGCGTGCCGTGTGGCGGCGAGCGCGGTCACGTAGGCCCGCTCCGCCGTGTTCAGCAGGGCCGCGGCGCCGCCGGGTGTCGCCGCGCCGCCGCCGGCATCGAAGGCGCGGTGGAACTGCGCGTGCAGGCCGGTGGCCACGGCGATCGCCATCCGCCGGGCGCAGGCGTCACTCACGGCGTCCACCTCGCCGACGGCCAGCGCTCGCTCCACCCACTCGCCCCACCGCCGGGCGGCGGTCGCGAGGTCGCGCAGCCCCGGGTCGATGCCGCCCCGGCCGCGGTACACCGCCTCGCGCACCGCGACGGCCGCTCCGCCCGCCTCGCGCGCCGCCCGCTCCAGCGTCGCCGTGGTGATCATGTGCCTCTCCTTCGTCGACCGCCCGCCTGGGCCGAGGCTAGCCGCGCGGCTCGCGACACGGATAGGCCCCGGGGGCGGCCCGTGTTATGAAAAGCGCTCATGACGACGTTCCGTTTCTTCACGAATCTCCGCCCCGAGACGGTTGCGGCATTCGAGCGGAGCGGCTACGCGCCGCCGGCGTGGCTCCTGTCGTCTCACCGGCTCACGCGCGAGACCGAGCGGCTGGCGCTGTGGGCGCGCTCCACCGGCGTGCCGCTGTTCGCCGACAACGGCACCCACCCGCTCATCGGCCGGGTGGCGACCCTCTACGACGAGGCCTGCGCGCCACTGGCGGCGCAGATCCGGGCTCTCCGGCGCTCCCTGCCCGACCGCCGCCGCATTCCGCTGGCCCGCGAGGTGCCGGCGGATCTGACCGAGCGGGCCCGCGACATGGTCGACTCGGTCACCGGTGAGGTCGATCGCATGCACGCCGCGCGCTCCGGTAGCGCGCTGCTCGACGAGCAACTGCGGATGGAGCCGACCCACCTGGTGGCGCGCGAGGATTTCGCGACCGCGTGCATGCTGGCCCTGGGGCTCGAGCGGGAGATCACCCGGCTGCCGATCGCGTGGTTCCTGCGACGGAACCGGATCACGTTCGATTTCTGGGAGCAGGCGGAGGGGGATCCGCGGTGTCGCGATGTGCGGGTGTACGCGACCCTCGGCGCGGTCGACTACAACACCGCCCGCGCGGCGGCGCGTGAGGCGGCGCGGCGCGGCATCAGGCGGGTGGCGCTGGGGTGCGCGGGGATCAACAACGACGGGACCTTCGCCGACCGCTACATGGCCGGACCGGGACGGGCGTTGCCGGGTCCCGCTCCGCGTCGCTATGTGCGGCTCACCGAGATCGCCTGCGGCATCCGCGACGGCTACCGCGAGGCCGGTGTCCGCCTGCGCGCGTTCCACGCCCTCGGCCTCGGGGCGTCCGCCCAGTTCCCGACGCTCGCCGCGGCCTTCGACTGGTACACCCACCTCAGCATCGATGCGACCAGCCCGCTGCACGACTCGGTGCAGGACCGCGTCTTCTACGACGCCGACGGGTGGGGTGAGCGCCTGCATGTCACCGGTGCCGCGCGGCGGGTGCTCGAGGGCGGCGAGTGGTCGTTCGCCTGCCCGTTCTGCGAGTACCTGCGCACCCGGTTCGGCCATGACCCCGAGGGTGCCCGGGCGTGGTGGGCGGCCCAGGGCGAGCGGCCGATCGACGTCGACGATCTCGACCCCGCGGAGCCCCTCGGTGCGCGCCTGCCGGCGTTCGCCACCGCGCCCGGGTCGTCGACGTCGGTGCAGACGCGGGCCCGCACCGCGCACAACCACTGGGTCATCGACAGCCTCTGCGCGCAGGTCCCGTCCCGTGAACGGGCGGCGTGGGGCGTCGGCCACCTGGCGGCGCTGAGGGCCGATCGCACCCGGGCGACCCGGATGGGTCTCGACGCTTCGCGCGTGATCCTCGAGGCCCTCGGACGGTGAGGACCGGTCCCGCCGCCGTCAGGTCGGCGCAGTGGCGAGCACCTCGATCGTGACCCGCGCCGGTGCTCCTGTCGACGGGTTCGCGACCGTCACCGGGACAGAGCGCTCGCCGAGCGCCGGTGCCGGGATGTCGGCCACCACGGCGCCGTCACGCACGACGGGACCGAGGACGCCCGCAGCCGTGCCGACCACCACCTGCGCGGCGAGTGCCTCAGGGGCGAGGCCCGGTGCGGTGAGACGCAGGCTGATGTTCACGGCGGGCACCGCGCCCCAGATCGCCGAGGCGGTCGCGACGCCGCCGGCGGGGACGGTGATGGTCGACGGCGCCCCGACGCGGGCGGGCGACGCGGTCGCGCCGAGGAACCGCCGCATCTCCGGCGCGAAGACGACCGCCCCCGAGGGTGAGCGCCGGTTGCCGCACACCTCTCCGGCGGCGACCCGCACCGCCTCGCTCCAGCGCGCGGCGCCGAGGCGGCTGATCGCGCCGCTCTCGGCCCCCGCCGCCGAGCGGCGGTAGCCGTTGAGGACCGCCCGCACGATGGACGAACGCGGGGTGCCGGGGTCGAGGGCCTCCCACACCGCCCACGACGAATACGGCTGCAGGCCGCCGCCGCGCGGGTCGAAGCGGTTGCAGAACGACACGGCCCGAGCATTGCCGGCGGACACCCCGCCGCCCTCGGGGAGCGGCCCAGGGAAGGCCGCGGGCTCGGCGAGCGCCGCGAACCACTCGGCGGTGCCCTCTTTCACCAGCAGCGGCGTCCTCGGGTGCACCCCCATCACGCATTGCACGACGTGCATCATCTCGTGCGCCGTGGTGGCCCGTGCCGCGGCGATGTCGGACGTGGCCAGAACCGTCAGCCAGGTCGCGACGAAGTTCCGCCGCGACCCGCGCGTGGAGGTGCGGCAGATCGCCGCACCCGGCTGACCGGGGCGCACGAGGCCGCTCGCGCCCCGCGCGCTGCCGTCGAGCACCAGGTCGACGCGCCGGTCGCCGCCCACGAAGTCGGCGGGGCGTCCCCGCCGCGCCGAGCGCAGATCACGGACGAGGCGCCCGCGCAGGCTCCGCGGAAGGCCGCTCAGCACTCGTGCGCGCTGCGCGACGGTCATGCCGGCGAGGAGGCGCCCGCGCACCACCGGCGACAGAGCACCGAGCGCCGAAACGCGCACCGGCGGCGACAGCCGAATCAGCTGGCGGGTGAAACGGGCGTCGCGCAGAACGGGGGGCGGGGCGTCGCCGACCGTGCCCGGGAAGCCCATCCGCACGGCCCGCGCGCGCGCCGCGTTCGCCGCGCCGAGCACCTGCCTGACAAGGGGGGGCAGGCTCCTGCATGAGCCATCGGCGCCCGGCAGCGCTCCGGGCGCTCCGGGGCGGTCGCTCCACCAGGCGCGGAAGTGCTGCGTGTCATGGCGGCAGAGCGGTCCGAGTCGCGACGCGCCGTCCGGGGCCGGGCCCCTCGAGGCGACCCCGGACTGCGCGATCGCGGGGATGCCCGCGGCCACCGCGGCCACGACGAGCATCCACAGGAACCGGCGCCCTCTCACGGCGCCCACACTAGCGCCGGCGCGGTCCGCTCCGCTCCTGTCCCATCGTCACCCCGCGCCCGTCAGACCGTGCCGGGCCGGCGACCGGTCAGCGGTACTCGGGGTTCGGGTGCTCGGGGTTGCTGAGGTCCCAGTCGGCGATGATGTTGCCGTGCGCGGGGATGCCGCCGACGTCCTTCAGCATCCGCGCCGTGTGCAGCAGGTTCCAGGTCATGAACACGGTGTTGCGCAGGGTCCACGCGTTTTGCTCCCCGCCCGACCCGTCGTCGAGGTACGACGGCCCCGGCCCCGCCTCGCCGACCCAGTAGGTGTCGGCCTGCGGCGGGATGGTGCATCCGATGTGCTGCAGCGCGTAGAGCATCTGCGCGGCGCAGTGCTTGCCGCCGTCCTCGTTGCCGGTGATGATCGCCCCGCCGGCGGTGCCGTAGTACGCCCACTGGCCCTCGTCGTTCACCTTGCCCGAGTACCCGTAGAGCCGCTCGATCATGAGGCGGGTCATCGAGCTCTGGTCGCCGAGCCAGATCGGGCTCGCCAGCACGAGGATGTCGGCCGGTCGCACCAGCTCGCGGTAGAGGGCGGGGAAGTCGTCGCGCTCCCAGCCGTGCTCGCGCATGTCGGGGAACACCCCGGGCGGGATCACATGGTCGACGGCGCGGATCACGTCCACCCGCACCCCGCGCGCCCGCATGACCCGCGCCGACACCTCGATGAGGCCCTCGGTGTTGCTCACCTCCGGCGAGCGCTTCAGCGTGCCGTTCATGAAGACGGCGCGCAGATCGCTGTGGTCGCCGGGCACGCGGGCGGCCTGAGCGTCGATGAACTTGGCGATCGAGGCGGGGATCACACGTTCCTCCCGGGGGTGGTCATCCCGGCGATCCTATTGGCGCCACCGGCCGCCGGCCCTTCAGTCGCCGAACAGCAACTCCAGGTGCTCGCGGTAGAGGCTCAACTGCGCGCGCACCACCCCGGGGTCGTGGACGGCGCGCGCCATCACGCATGCGCCTTCCGGCTGCCGTTGGAGCACGCACGCCGGCTCACCCGCTCCGTCTCGCCCGACAACATCGCCGCCACCTGCAAGTTCATCCCGGGGCTCGGCGAGGTGGTGGACGCCGTCATCAAGTGCGGCCACTCATGGCGCAGGCGCACCCCGCCGGCCGTTTCACCGGCACCGACCGGTCGGCCGATGCCGTCGCCCATGCCACCGGGCACGCTTCGCCGGCGGGGCTGTCGCATCTGCGCTTCATCACGGCCGACCTCTCCGGGTTCGACCACGACGCCGAGCCCGAGGCCTACGACCTGGTGACCGCGTTCGACGCG
>JBKHVQ010000144.1:0-2196 GCA_046569985.1 Thermoleophilia bacterium
CGGCGTGATCCCCCTGTCGGAGACCGGCGTGGTGTTCGCGGGCGAGGTGCGGTTCGCCATGGCTGACGCGGTGAGCCCCAGGGCGAGGGCAGAGCCGACGACGGCGCCGGCCGCGCGCCCGAGGTGCCTGCGCCGCTTGGCTGTGTCCAGGGTGCCGATCATGGTGAGCCTCCCGCTCCGGGGCGCCGCGAGGGACCGGCCGCCCGTGTTCCGATTCGTGCGGGAGCTTAAGGACGGCGTGCGAGGGCACAAACGGGCATTCGGATGGGAGCGACCCCCCCGAACGGTCAGGTGTCGGGGAACGACGAGGGGACGCCGCAGCGCCCCCCCGGGTACCTCGCGAAGCGCCGGGCTCAGATCAGCCCAGGCGCTCCTTGACCAGCTCGGCCACCTCGGTGGGGTTGGTGCCCACCCGGATGCCCTTCGCCTCGAGGGCGTCCTTCTTCGCCTGGGCGGTGCCGGAGCTGCCCGTGATGATGGCGCCCGCGTGACCCATCTGCTTGCCGGGCGGCGCCTGGAAGCCGGCGATGTAGGCCACCACCGGGGTCTTCATGTTCTCGGCGATGTACTCCGCCGCCTTCTCCTCCTCCGCGCCGCCGATCTCGCCGACCATCACGATCAGGTCGGTGTCGTCGTCGGCCTCGAAGCGCTCGAGGATGTCGGTGAAGTTGCTGCCCACCACCGGGTCGCCTCCGATGCCGACCACCGTGCTCTGGCCGATGTCGAACATCGCCAGCTCCTTGGAGATCTGGTAGGTCAGCGTGCCCGAGCGGCTCACCAGGCCCACGCGGCCCGGCTGGAAGACCTGGGTCGGCATGATGCCGACGCTGGCCACGCCGGGGCTGATCGCGCCGGGGCAGTTCGGGCCGATGAGCGTCTGGTTGCCGCGCTTGAGGTGCGTCCGGATGCGCAGCATGTCGTGCGCGGGGATGCCCTCGGTGATCGCGATGATCAGGTCGACACCGCTCTCGATCGCCTCGTAGATGGCGTCGGCGGCGAACCGCGGCGGCACGAAGACCATGGCGGTGTTGGCGTCGGTGGCCTCGACGGCGTCGGCGACGGTGTTGAACACCGGGATGCCCTCGACGTCCTGGCCGGCCTTGCCGGGGGTGACGCCGGCGACCACGTTGGTGCCGTACGCCTTGTTGCGGGTGGCGTGGAACGCACCCTCACGACCGGTGATGCCCTGCACCACCAGGCGGGTGTTCGCGTCGACCAGGATGCTCACGCGGCCTCCTTCGCAAGCTCGACGGCGCGCTTGGCGGCCGACAGCATCGTCTCCTCGACAACAACGTTGGCGGGGGCGCGGTCGCGGATGATCGCGCGGCCCTCCTCCTCGTTGGTGCCGTCCAGGCGCACCACGATCGGCAGCGTCGCGTTCAGGCGGTCGAGGGCGGTCAGCAGGCCCTCGGCGACCTCGTCGCAGCGGGTGATGCCGCCGAAGATGTTCACCAGCAGCGACTTCACCTTCGGGTCGGACAGGAGCACCTCGAGCGCCGACACGACCTCGTCGGCCTTCGATCCGCCACCGGCGTCGAGGAAGTTCGCGGGCGTGCCGCCCGCGAGGGCCACCACGTCCAGCGTGCTCATCACCAGGCCGGCGCCGTTGCCCAGGATGCCGACGTCGCCGTCGAGCTTCACATAGGTGACGCCCTTCTCCTGCGCCATGCGCTCCTGCGGGTCCTCGGTGGAGGTCTCGTGGTACTCGGCCATCTCGGGGTGCCGGTAGAGGGCGTTGCCGTCGATGGTCACCTTCGCGTCCAGGGCGATCACGCGCCCGTCGCCGGTGAGGATGAGCGGGTTGATCTCCATGAGCATGGCGTCGAGATCCACGAAGCCCCTGTAGAGGCGCTCGAGGATGTCGACGACGCCGCGGATGGCCTCGGCGTCGATGTTCGCGTGGTAGGCGAGCCAGCGGCCGTGGTGCTGCTGGAAGCCGGTGAGGGGGTCCACGTGGACGCGGGCGAGCGCCTCGGGCCGGTTTGCGGCGACCTCCTCGATGTCCACGCCGCCCTCGGCGGAGAGCATGATCAGCGGCTTCTTCTCCGCGCGATCGAACGTGATCGAGGCGTAGTACTCCTTGGCGATGTCCGACGCCTGCTCCACCCACACGCGGTGGACGGTGTGGCCCTTGATGTCCATCCCGAGGATCTCGGATGCACGGGCCTCGGCCTCGTCGGGGTTCTCGGCGAGCTT
>JBKHVQ010000145.1:0-17291 GCA_046569985.1 Thermoleophilia bacterium
GGGCTGCGGCTCGCCTATGCCCTGGCCAAGCGCGAGGGCCGGGAGGTGCGGGTGTTCCTCATGGCCGATGCGGTGGGGTGCGCGACGGCCGGGCAGCGGACGCCGGAGGGCTACTACAACCTCGAACGGATGGTTACCGCGCTCACCCGCCGGGGAGCCGCGGTCGGCCTGTGCGGCACATGCATGGACGCCCGGGGGCTCACCGAGGACCGGCTGGCGCCGGGGACGCGCCGCTCGTCCCTGGATGAGCTCGCCGACTGGACCGAGTGGGCCGACCGCGTCCTGGTCTTCTAGGCCGCGACATGCGCCGCCATCTTGACGCTGAATCCGGCGGCGACCGGACCAAGCACGACCTCAACGAGGCGATCGCGCAGGTGGGCAAGGCGCTGGGGCACCCCGGACGGGTGGAGCTGCTGGACCTGCTGTCCCAGGCCGAGCGCGGCGTGGACCGGCTGGCCGAGCTCACCGGGCAGGCCGTCGGCACGGTCTCCGCCCAGCTGCGGGTGCTGCGCGAGGCGCGGCTGGTGCAGACCCGGCGCGAGGGCACCCGGGTGATCTACCGGCTCGCGGATCGCGACGTGGCGGATCTGCTGAACCAGACCCGGCGGGTCGCGCGGTCGCGGGCGGCGGGGGTCGACGCCCTCCTGGACGCGTTCCACCGGGACGCCGATGCCCTGGACTCCATCGGCCCCGAGGAGCTCGCCGAGCGCATCGCGTCCGGGGAGGTCGTGGTCATCGACGTGCGCCCCGCCGAGGAGTACGCGGCCGGTCACATCAGCGGTGCCCGTTCGATTCCGTTGCCCGAACTGCGCGACCGGCTGGCCGAGCTGCCGCCCGGCCGGGAGGTGGTCGCCTACTGCCGCGGCCCGTTCTGCCTGTTGGCGCCCGAGGCCGTGGGTGTCCTGCGGGCCGCCGGCCGGCCCGCCCGGCGCCTGGAGCTCGGTGTGACCGAGTGGCGCGACACGGGCCGCCCCGTCAGCGCCGCCGCCTGACCCCTCTTTCCCTTCGATAAGGAGCCACACATGGCCCGCACCCCCGGATTGTCCACCCGCTGCGTGCACGCCGGTGATGTGCGCGACCCCAACGGGGCGCTGCACACCCCCCTGTACGACCACTCCACCTTCGGGTTCGCCACCACCGCCGACGTGCTGGACGTGGTGGAGGGCCGCGCCGCGGGGGCGCTGTACACCCGGTACGGGCTGAACCCCACCATCACCGCCCTGGAGGCCAAGCTCGCCGACCTGGAGGGAGCCGAGGGCGCCCTGGCGTTCGCCTCGGGAATGGCCGCCGAGGCCGCGACGTTCATGGCCCACGCCAGGGCCGGCGACCACATCGTCTGCATCGGCGATGTCTACGGCGGCACGTTCGAGCTCCTCGGGGCCGACCTTCCCCGGCTGGGGATCACCACGACGTTCCTGCTCGCATCCGAGTCCGGCCGCCTCGGCGAGGTGATCCGGGACAACACCCGGATGGTGTTCTTCGAGACGCCCACCAACCCGCTGATCGACCTCATCGACATCCGCGCCGCCGCCGACGCCGCCCGCGAACGGGGGGTGCTGGTGGTCGTCGACAACACCTTCGCCAGCCCGGTCAACCAGAACCCGCTGGCGCACGGCGCCGACCTGGTGGTCCACAGCGCCACCAAGTACCTGGGCGGGCACAGCGACCTCACCGCCGGTGCGGTCATGGGCCCCGCGAACCTGCTCGCCCCGATCTGGGGGTGGCGCAAGAACCTGGGGCAGACGATCGCCCCCGACGTGGCGCACCAGCTGGCCCGCAGCATCCGCACCCTCGTGGTGCGCGTCAGGACCCAGAACGCCGGCGCCGCGGCCGTCGCCCGGCACCTCGATGCCCACCCCCGTGTCGTGCGCGCCCTGCACCCCTCGCAGTCGACCGGCCAGGCGGCCGAGATCGTCGCGCGCCAGATGGCCGGCACCGGCGGGATGGTCAGCTTCATCGCCGACGCCGATGCCACCGGCACCGCCGCCATCGTGGACCGCCTGCGGCTGTTCGCCATCGCACCCAGCCTCGGCGGGGTCGAGAGCCTTGTCACCCAGCCGGTCACCACGACCCACCACGGCCTCACCGAGGACGAACGCGCCCGCCGCGGCATCGTCGGTGGCCTGGTGCGGCTGTCGATCGGCCTCGAGGAGCCCGAGGACCTCATCGACGACCTCGACCACGCCCTGGCCACACCGTGACCGACCCGCCGCTGATCTACCTGGACCACAACGCCACCACCCCGGTGGCCCCCGAGGTCCTGCGGGCCATGCTCCCCTACCTCCAGGACCGCTTCGGCAACCCTTCCAGCGGCCACGCCAAGGGCACCGAGGCCGCCGCCGCCATCAGGCGCGCCCGGGACGAGCTCGCCGGACTGCTCAACGCGGACCCCGACGAGGTCATCTTCACCTCCGGGGGCACTGAGGCCGACCACCTCGCCCTGCTCGGCGCCCTCGGCGCACGCGGGATCGCCGGCACCCACGCGGTGACCACCGCCATCGAGCACCCCGCGGTACTCGAACCCCTCCGCGCCCTGCGGGGCCACGGCCTGCGCCTCACCGAGGTCGCCCCCCGACCGGACGGTGTCGTCGCCGCCGATACCGTCCTCGACGCCGTCACACCCGACACGGCGATGGTCTCGGTGATGCTCGCCAACAACGAGTTCGGCACCCTGCAGCCGGTCGCCGAGATCGCCCGCGCCCTGCGCGACCGGGGCATCCTCATCCACACCGACGCCGCCCAGGCGGTCGGGAAGATCTCGGTCGATGTGCGGGCCCTCGGGGTGGACCTGCTCAGCCTCGCCGGACACAAGCTGTACGCCCCCAAGGGGATCGGCGCCCTCTGGGTGCGGCGCGGAACACCCCTCACGCCGCTGCTGCGGGGCGGCGGCCAGGAGCACGGTCTGCGGCCCGGCACCGAACCGGTCCCGGGCATCGTCGCCCTCGGCGCGGCTGCTGCCCTGGCTGCCTCCACCGGCCTGACCGCCGCGACGGAGATCGCCCGCCTGCGGGACCGGCTGGAGGCCGCCCTCACCAGCCGCCTGGGCCGGGTCACGATCACCGGGCGCGACGCCGCGCGCCTGCCCGGCACCAGCCACCTTCGCATCGACGGGGTGCCCGGGGCCGAGTTGCTCAGCCGCATCCCCGAACTCGCGGCCTCCACGGGATCCGCCTGCCACACCGGCGGGGCGAGCCCGACGCTCGCCGCGATCGGGCTCGACGCCGCCCGGGCCGCTGAGGCGCTGCGCCTCTCTCTCGGCACCGGAACCACCGCCGAGGAGGTCCAGTCGGCGACCGACCTGCTGAGCGAGCACGCCGACCTCATTCGGAGCCGCTGAGAACGAGACTGCTGCCGGCGGCGTCGGGGGGCACCATGAGACGGCGAGAACGCCAACACCGGGCGGTTGTCGTGGGGTGGCGGAATCAATATCCGCGTGAGTTCACGCTCTCTCCGGATTGAGCCCGACCAACACCCGCCCGCCCGGTGCCGCAATGTGGCACGAATGTCCGCGATGGTGGCGCGCTCGGGGTCACCGCGTCCCGTGAGCGGGCCGGGGGCCCGCGCCGGTCTGACGCGCCACGGCGCGTGCGGCCCCGCGGGCATCAGCGGATGACGACCGGCGTCCCGATCCGCACCAGGTTGTAGAGCCATCGCGCATCGCGGTCGTACATGCGGATGCACCCGTGTGAGGATCGCCGGCCGACGGTCTCGGGCGCGGGTGTGCCGTGGATGCCGATCGCCGGCGAGTTGATGCCGATCCAGCGGGTGCCCAGGGGGTTGTCGGGACCCGGTGGGATCGGTCCGATGCCCTCGGCCCAGCGCGAGTCCGGCGGGGTCCAGGTGGGGTTGCGCTCCATGTTGATCACGCGGAACTGTCCGGTGGGCGTCGGATGCGACGCCATGCCGACGCCCACGGGCATCGTCCGCATCCGCTCGGCGGCGCGGTACAGGTGCAGCTGGAAGGCGCTGCGGTCGATCACCACGGCGAAGCCGACGCGCGTCTTCGGGATCACCCGGCGCATCGGCAGGCTCACGATCTCCGCGGTGCGGTGGATGATCGCCCGCGCCGCCACCCGGGTCGCCCCGGGCTGACGCAGCTCGTGGCCGATGCGCGGCGTGATGATCCGCGGCACGCCGTCCTCGAAGACCCGCCGCACGTCGCGGGCCTCGGGGGCCACCCGTCCCTCGTGCCAGTCCAGGATCCGCCGCAGCCGCTGCCCGTCGATGCGCTCGCGCAACGGCACGTCGACCACGCGGAGCGGTTGGGTTCGGCCGAAGTTCATGGCGCCGCGCAGCGCGTAGTCGACCTCGGCCACGTAGCCGGTCAGCGCGGGGTTGACCGTGAAGCCCCGGCCGCCGATGCGGAACTCGATGCGCCCCCGGCGCGGTGCCACGTGCTCGCGGAGCACCTTGGCGCGCGCCTCCATGCGGCTGAGACCGGCCACGTCGATGCCGGCGATCGTCACGCCGTCGGCGATGTGGCCGACGTCCGGCGGGCGCAGGTCTGGCGGATCCTGCGCGTGCGCGGTCGCGGCGCCCGCCGCGACGGTCACGGCCGTCGCCACGGCCGCCAGACGGCGCGCGGCTGCCGAATTCCATCGCGGGCCGCCCCGGTGCGCCGGCGGGGCGGTCGCGGTCCTCTCCGATCGTTTCATGGGAAAAGAACGTTCCCTCGACCGGCGGCCTGCAAACGGCGGCCTCGCTCGGCGTGCTGGAGCGGGCCCGGCCGCGGCTGTTCATCGAGATCCACGGCGGGGATGCATCCGGCAAGACCCGGAACGCACGCGACGTCCTCGATCTGCTCGACGAGCTCGGCTCCACCGCCCACCACATCGAGAGCGGCTGGAGCCTCACGCCCGCGGATGCCCGTGACGCCCGCGAAGGGCACATCATCGGCCGGCCGAAGGCGACCGGCCACCGGCGCGGTGCCCTACCGCCGGGCGGGCTCCGCGTCACCCGCGGGCACCGGGTGCGCCCCCGGCTCGCCCCGCTCGACCAACGCGAGGTTGCACATCGTGGTCTCGGCGATCTGCCGGAGCGCCTCGCGCGTGAAGAAACCCTGATGGCCGGTGACGACGACGTTCGGGAACGTCAGCAACCGCGAGAAGACGTCGTCGGCGATCACGAGGTCCGAGCGGTCCTCGAAGAAGAGGTCCGCCTCCTCCTCGTATACGTCGATGCCCAGATGCCCGATGCGCCCGGACTTCAGCCCATCGATCACCGCGGGCGTGTCGATGAGGCCGCCACGGCTGGTGTTCACGAGCATCGTCCCCTCGCGCATGCGCGAGACGGCGTTCGCGTCGATCAGGTGGTGCGTCTCCGGCGTCAGCGGACAGTGCAGGGTGATGATGTCGCTCTCGGCCAACAGGCGGTCGAGATCGACGTACTCCGCGCCGGTCGCCGCGACATCGTCACGCGGAAACGGGTCGTGGGCGAGCACGCGGCAGCCGAAACCCGGGCCCAGAATGCGGGCCACCACCGCGCCGATCGCCCCGGTGCCGACCACGCCCGCGGTGCGCCCGTGCAGATCGTCGCCCAGCAGGCCCGTGAGGGCGAAGTTG
Source organism: Thermoleophilia bacterium (assembly GCA_046569985.1). GTDB lineage: Bacteria > Actinomycetota > Thermoleophilia > Miltoncostaeales > Miltoncostaeaceae > JAVJSF01. Next base: position 5,562 of record JBKHVQ010000145.1, read on the forward strand.
CCCTCCCGCACCCGCGCGTGCGCCCGGTGGATGCGCCGGTTCAACGCCAGCACCAGGCCGACGGCGTGCTCGGCCACGGCATGCGGCGAATAGCGCGGCACGTGCGTCACGGCGATGCCGAGCGCGGCCGCGGCATCCACATCGACATGGTTGTAGCCCGCCGAGCGCAGCGCGACATGCACCACGCCGGCCTCCGCCAGGCCATGCAGGGTCGCGGCGCCGACATCATCGTTCACGAACGGGCACACCGCCCCGTGACCGGTGGCGAGCGCCGCCGTCCGCGGGGTGAGGCGCGCCTCCAGGAACGTCACCTCGTGGCCGTACGACCGGGCGGCCGGTGAGAGGAACTCCACGTCGTACGGGCGGGCGGAATAGACGGCGATGCGCACGGGCGGCCCTCCATCGCTGGATGACGGACCCCAACGCTAGCCCGTCCCGCCGCAGGGTGGCGATGCGGTGCTGACACATCACGCCGACCGCCGCCGCGGACGCCCGCCTCCTCAGCTCAGCCACCGCGACTGAGCGGGGCCCGCCGAGCGATCGACGCCCGGCGGGCCCGGCTGCGCCTCAGTAGATGTCGTTCGCGGTGTTGAACACGTTGAACTTGCCGGTGGGGGTGACCAGCCACGGCTCGCGGATGCGCTTGATCTCCTTCAGCGACTTGTCGTCGTAGATGATCAACTCACCCTTGCGCGTCCAGTTCGACACCCACACCTGGGTGCCCGCCTTGTTGTACTCGAAGTGGACGCCACGGCCACCGGTCGTCGCCTTCCAGCACTTGTGGAGCTTGCCCTCCGCCTTGGAGTAGACGCAGATCCGGCGCGAGTCCTCCTCGTCCGGGGCGAGGGTCGCGTCGGTCCACACCCACGGCGAGTTGCGGTGCGTCTTGAGGAAGAGGGTGCCGGATGACGGCAATTCGACCTCGCGCACCACCTTCCACGCGTGCTCGGGGCTGCCCTCGGGGTCGGCACCGTAGATCGCGAGTTTGCCCTCACCCATGTGGGTCGTCGCCATCACCCAGCCGAACTCCGGGTCCTTCCAGTTCGCGCCGCGACCGGGGTGCGGCTTGATGCCGGTGTCGATCAGCGCGACGCGCTCCTGCTCCTCGACGTCGATCACGGCCATCTGGTTCTTCATGTTCGCGGCGATCGAGAAGTACCGGCCCGTCCGGTCGAAGCCACTGTCGTGCAGGAAGCGCTGCGCCTCGATCATCTTCGTGATCGGGAAGCCCTCCTTGCTGTAGTCGACGATCGCCACGTAGCCGCTCTCCTTCAGCGCGACCACCCACACGGGGGCGGCCTCGGACGCGGCGATCACCGCGATGCGGACCTCCGGGAGGGTCTCGCCCTCGATCGACTCCTGCGGGACATCGACGACGGTCTTCGGCTCGAGGGTGAGGCCGTCGAAGATCACGTACTGCATCGGCCAGTAGCACCCCTCGATGATGTACTTGTCCTCGAAGCCCTCGTACTTGCTGCCCTCGACGCTGCGGGCGTCGATGCAGCCCTTCACCTCGGCCACCACCCGCGGCGTCTCGTACCAGAGGTCGATGAGGGTCACCTTGCCGTCACGGCCGATCGCGTAGAAGTAGCGGCCGCTCTTGCTCGAGCGCAGGATGTGCACCGCGTAACCGGTCTCCAGCAGCGCGATGCGTTCCTTGCTGGCGCCGTCGAAGATCGCGACCTGGCCGGCGTCACGGAGGATCACGCCCATGTAGTCCTGCCAGTTGCGCGTCGTCTGGGGCTCGGTGGGCCGGTCGGCGACCGGCACCTTCAGGTCCCAGGTCTCGGTGATCTCCTCGATGCTCAGGCCCGGCGGCTCCGGCGGCTCCATCTGGAGAAAGCGGGCCATCACGTTCACCTCCTCCGGGGAGAGGAAGCCGGCCTTGCCCCACGGCGGCATGCCCCCGGGCATGCCGTTGTTGACGATGGCCTCCAGCACCGTGGTGCCGCGCTGCTGCATCACATCCGGCTGCAGCGGCGGACCGGTCGCGCCCACGCGGAGTGCGCCGTGACAGCCGGCGCACTGGCGGAAGTAGGTGTCCGCCCCCTGCTCGAACTCCTCGTCGTTGAGGGCGACACCCTCCGGCGGGACCGCCGCCGCCGGCGCGGCGGTATCGGGCCTTTCGGCGTCGCCGTCCTCGCCGCCCCCGCACGCGGACAATCCGACCGCGATCGATCCCATCAGAAGAAACGCGACCAGCACGCGCGCCACGCCCGTGAACCGGCCAGCGAGCCTGGACATCACCCACCTCCTTGAATTCGTGGACCCCGCCGTGTCTGAGGTGAATACTACATTGATGAGAGTAATAAATAGTGTTGATGTGATTGGCGGGACATCCGTCCCGGCATCATCGGCCGGCCATCCGCCGCCTGACCGTATGAACGGTACGAATCACCCATTCGGATAGGCGCCACCGCCGGCCTGGGCGGATATCCTCCCGCTGCCGGGCCTGGTGGCATGTCCCGTGGGCCATCGGCTCCGGTCAACGCATGGGGCTCGCCCCACGACCAAGGACGAGGCGATTTGCCCCTTGCGGGACCCGGATCGATGGCAGACGCTCTCGCGCGCAGCCTGCGCCGGCTCGCGACGGCATCCGAGAGGAAGGCGCCCGAGCGCGCCGCCGCCGTGGTCGACGACCTGAGGAACCTCCTCGAACGCGAACTCGGGGCCATCCATGCCGAGGTCGCCCGGATCGAGGAGCGCATCGGCGCCTGCGAGTCCCACCTCACCGGCCTCGATTCCGAGGTCGCGGCGCTGCGCGACGAGCAGGCGCGCCTGTCGGGGGAGGCCGCCGTCGCCCAGGTGGCCTCGGACGACCTGGGCGCCCGCACCCTCCATCTCGAAGCCGAGGTCGGACTGATGCGGGATGCGATGTCGTCGGCGGCCGCGCTGGCCCGCGACAGCCGGCGTCGCGTGGTGCGCCTCGAAACCCGCGTGGCGCTGACCGGACCGGACCCCGAGGCACCCGGCGAGCCCGCGGACGCGCCGCTCGCATGAGCACGCGCAGTGCCTCGGTGGTCATCCCGTCCACCGGGCGGGCGGAGGCCCTGAAGGACGCGCTCGACGCCCTGCGGCGCCAGGACCACCCCGCCTTCGAGGTGATCGTCGTCGTCGGCCCCGACGACGACGGCTACGACGACGCCCGCGCCGACACGCCCTCGGAGGTGCGCTGGCTCTCCTGCGACCGCCGCAACGTCGCGGCGGCGCGCAACACGGCCCTCGCATGGGCGGCCGGTGATGTCATCGCCTGCATCGACGACGACGCCATCGCCGACCCGTGGTGGCTCACCGATCTCGATCGCGCATTCGACGACCCGGAGATCGCCGCGTGCGGGGGGCCGGTGCTCGACGCCTCCGGGATCGCGTTCGAGACACGCCGGCGGGTCGTCGCCCGGTCGGGGGTCACCCGTGAGGCCCCCACGACCCTCGCCGCCCCCGGCGGCATCTGCTCGCCCGACTCGTGGCTCGTGCCGTTCCCGTCGACCGTGAACTGCGCCTACCGGCGATCGGCCCTCCTGTCAGCCGGGGGCTTCGACGAGGGCTTCGCTCTGCACCTCGAGGGCGCCGACCTCGCGCTGCGCCTCGCCGATCTGGGGTGGCGCCTCGCTCAGCTCCCCACCGGGTTCGTCTACCACCGGGCGTTGCCGACCGGCGCCCGCGATGCGGACGGCGTGACGAAGGACTGGTCGCACATCCTCGACGGGATGTTCCGCTTCGCCCACCTCCACGGCCTGCGCCCCGGCTGCGTCGCGCGCACATGGGCCGAGGTGTCCGACCGGCTCGACGAGATCCGCCGCGAACTCTCGGGCCACGCCGACCGGGGCGCCGTCGACCATGGGGCCCTCGCTCGCCTGGAGCGGGACATCGAGGCCGCCACCGATCCGCCGCCCGCCGCGCGCGAACTGGCGCCGGTGCCAGGCGTGCCGGCACGCCAGGGCAACGGGGCGACGCCGCTGCGGGCGTACCCGTCGTGGGGCCGCATGGCGCGGCAGAACGCCGGGGAACGCAGGCACCTGTGCCTGGTCCTGGAGGACGACCGGCAGCGAATGGCGGCCGAACGCCTGGCACGCGACCTGGTCACATGGGGCGACGTGGTCAGGCTTATCCGCCGCGGGCCGGTGACGCGCGTGCGCGCCGACAAGGGCGTCTGGTACCACGACCTCGCGGTGCCCGAGGGCCCCGGAGACGGACCGGATGCGTTCTGGGCGGCGTGCCGCGACGAGATGAGCCGCATCGACCGTATGCACCCGCTTGACGAATGGTCTTCGGCCACCGGGGGCGACGAGCCGGCCGACCCCGGCACCTCCGCGCGCCGGTGGCGCGAGCGCGACGGCTCCGCCGCCCCCGGCGGAGCCCTCTGGGACCCCAGCGCGCACCCCTGAGCCCGCGGTCCGCCGCTCAGGCGCGCGCGATCAGGGCCTCAGAGGCCGATCCCCGTGTTGGCGGTCGACCAGTCCCCCGACGGCGACTTCAGGCCGATCCCGGCTGCGACGCGCGTGCCGAAGTCGGCGTCGCACTTCATGAAGTGGGAGACCATCTTCTCCTTGATGTGCTCGTCGCACTGACCGAGGAGGGTGGTCAGGTTGAGGATCAGGTCCTCGCGCTCCCAGGTCGGCATCGTGCGGTAGCGCTGCCCGGCCTGTGCGTAGTTGTTCTCGCGGCTGATCTTCCGCCGCCCGACATGCCCCGCGACATGGGGCCGGTACTCGGGGCCGTGCTCGGGTGACTCCTCGGGGCCGCCGAGGGTGGACGGCTCGTAGTTGACGTGCGGGTTGGTCTGGCCGTCGCCGTCGACGTGATACGCCATCCGGCCGTCGCGCTGGTTGGTGTTGACGGCGCTCACCGGCCGGTTGACCGGCAGCTGGAGGTAGTTCGGGCCCACGCGGTAGCGCTGGGTGTCCGAGTACGAGAACGTGCGCCCGACCAGCATCTTGTCGTCGGAGAAGTCGAGCCCGTCGACCAGCACTCCCGTGCCGAAGGCCACCTGCTCGTTCTCGGCGAAGTGGTTGCTCACGTTGCGGTCGAGCACCATCCGACCCACCGGCAGCAGCGGGAACCGGTCCTCCGGCCACGTCTTGGTGTCATCGAGCGGGTCGAAGTCGAGCTCGGGGTGCTCGTCGTCGCTCATGAGCTGGACGCGCAGCTCCCACTCCGGGTGGTCGCCGCGTTCGATCGCGTCGTAGCAGTCCTTGCTGGCGTGCCCGAGTTCGGTGGCCTGGATGGCGTCGGCCTGCGCCTGGGTGAGCGACTCGATGCCGTCCTTCGGCTCCCAGTGGTACTTCACCAGGACGGCCTCGCCGGCGGCGTTCACCATGCGGTAGGTGTTCACGCCGAAGCCCTGCTGCTGCCGGTAGTTCGCCGGGATCCCGCGCGGCGAGAAGAGCCAGGTGAGCATGTGCATCGACTCGGGGGTCTGGCTCATGAAATCGAAGATCCGGTTCGGCTCCTGGCGGAAGGTCACAGGATCCGGCTTCAGCGCGTGGATGACATCGGGGAACTTGATGGCGTCGCGGATGAAGAAGACCGGCAGGTTGTTGCCCACCAGATCCCAGTTGCCGTCCTCGGTCTTGAACTTCACCGCGAAGCCGCGCGGGTCGCGGGCGGCCTCCGACGAGTCGCGGCCGCCGATCACGGTGGAGAAGCGCGCCACCACCGGCGTGCGCTTCCCCTTCTCCTGGAAGAGCTTGGCGCGCGTGTATGTCGAGGCGGGCTCGTCGCCGATGGTGCCGTACGCCTCGAACCAGCCGTGCGCGACGAACCCGCGGGCGTGCACGACGCGCTCGGGGATGCGCTCGCGGTCGAAGTGGCTGATCTTCTCGAGGAACTGGTAGTTCTCGAGCGTCGCGGGTCCCCTGTCGCCGACGGTGCGCTGGCTCTGATTGTCGGAGACCGGATGGCCCTGTCGGGTGGTGAGGTTCTTTCCCTCGTCGCTCATGAGATCCCTTTCGCGGGGATGGCAGGCCCGGCCGCGCGGCACGCGCCGACGCTACATAACAGCATGGCGCGATGCCGCCGCCGCAGCGAAACGGGCCTGTCACTGCGCGCCGGCGTGGCGCTACGGGAACCAGACCCCGTCGCGCAGCACCACGCTCTCGGCGCCCGACGCGTCGAGCCCCAGCACGGTGACCTCCGGGCCGCCGACCATGAAGTCGATGTGGATCTCGCTGTCGTTGATCCGGTCGGCCTCATCCGCGGTCGCGCCCTTCGGGTAGCCGGCGCCGAGCGCGATGTGGCTGGTGGCGTTCTCGTCCAGCAGCGTGTCGAAGAAGACGGTGCCCAGCGGCCCGATGCGCCCGCTGCCGTCGACGAGCGCCACCTCGCCCAGGCGGGAGGCCCCGTCGTCGACGGCCGCCCGCCGGCGCAGCACCTCGGCACCGGTGCCGGCGTCGATCCGCACGGCCCGCCCGCTCTCGAAGCGCACCCGCAGCCCCTCGACGACGGTGCCGCCGACATCGAGCGGCCGCGTGGAGGTGACCACACCCTCGGTGCGTGCGGGGTCGGGGGTGGTGAAGACCTCTTCGGTGGGGATGTTCGGCAGGTGGACGAGTCCGTCGCGCCGGTGGTCGGCGCCTCCCGTCCAGCGGGACCCGGGCAGCAGCCCGACGGTGAGGTCGGTACCGGGCCCCACGAAGCGCAGCGCCGCCAGCGACCGGTCGTTCAGGAGCCGCGCCGACGCGGCCAGTTCGTCGCCGCGAGCGCGCCACGCGGCGGCGGGGTCGTCCTCGTCCAGCCGGCAGATGTGGGCGATCTCGTGCCACAGGCGCGCGAGCGCCTCGGAGGGACCCAGGTGGGGGAACACCAGCGCCGCCCATGCGGGGTTGGGGCATGGCACCACGGTCCAGTTGATCTTCGCGGCCATCACCGCCTCGATCCCCTCGCGCACCGAGGGCAGGCGGTCGCGGCCGGCGCGCGCCGGGTCGACATCGTCGAACAGGCCCGGCGTCGTCGGTCCGGCGAGGGCGATCGCCGCCGCGGCCATGTCCCCGAGCGCGGTCGCGCGCTGTCCGAGCCACGGGGGAACCCACTCGAGCGTGCCGTCCGCGGCGTGCAGCAGCCGGGAGCGCTTCACGTGCGGGTCGAACCAGGCCACGTCCACATAGCTGGCGCCGTGGCGGTAGGCGCTGTCGGCGACGGCGCGCACCAGGTCCTCCTGCCCGGGGCGCCCGCTCACCGACACCACCTGGCCGGCCTGCACGTTCGCCCCCACGGCGACCGCGAGATCGGCGAGCCGCGGCACCATGTCCGAAGGTGTGGTCACGCCCTCAGACTACGGATGGAACGCCGGTCGGGCCGTCGACAGCGGGGTCGTCATCAGGAGCGCTCCCTCCGGACGGTGGCCCGGTCGGCGCGCTGCGCTGCGAGGCCGATCGCCTCGGCTCCGGCGGCGCATGGGGCACCAGGCCCTCGGCGGCCTGCCGTTCACCGGCCATCATGGCCGGCCGCCGGGAGCGCGTGACCGGCGTCATCGTTCACCCCCACGGATGTCGGTTCCCGCCGGATCACACATTCAGCGCCACCCCACCGGGCCCCGCGGCACGGGCGTAGATTGCGGGAATGCATCGTCTCCGTGGCCTCCGGGCTCCGCGGGCCGTGGGTCGTGCCCGGGTCGCCGCGCTCCTGCTCGTCATCGCGCTCGTGGCACTGGTCTGCGCGGCGTGCGAGAGCCGTTCCACCGACGCCCCGTCCGCCGGCGAGCCCGCCGCGCGCATGCTCGTCACCGCCGAGTACGGCGCGCAGGTGTTGCTCGACGAGCCGGTGGCGCCCGGCCGGTCGGTGATGGCGGCGTTGCGCGGTGCCACACAGGTGCGCACCGAGTACGGCGGCGGCTTCGTGGCGGAGATGTTCGGCCTGGCGTCCGACGCCGGCGCGCAGCGCGACTGGTTCCTCTTCGCCGACGGCCTGCTGTCGCCGGTCGGCGCCAAGGATGTCTCGGTCGACGACGGCGATGTGATCTGGTGGGACTTCCGCGACTGGGGCGCCCTCGACGACCCGTGGGCCGTGGTGGGCGTGTGGCCGCGGCCGTTCACCGGCCCCGCCCCGGCGGTGTACGCCGACGCGCCGCTCGCCGACGCGCTCCGGGAGGCGGGCGCCACCCTCGCCGACGACCCCGCGGCCCCGTGGCGGGTGAGGGTGGGGGAGAGCGCGGACCTTGCGGCCCGCGATCCCGCCTGGCGCGGCGCGCTGGAGGATCCGGCGGCCGCCGGCCTGACCGCCTGGGTCGAGGACGGGGCCATCGTCGCCCTCGACGCTTCCCGGGGCGAGGCGCTCCCCGTGGAGGGAGCCCGTGCCGTGATCGCGGCGATGCCCACCGGCTCCTTCCCCGAGGAGGGCGTCCTTCTCGTCGTCGCCGGGCTCGACGAGGCCGCCGCGGCCGCGGCCGCGCGCGCGCTCGCCGACGACCCCGGACTGGTGCGCGGCGCGTACGCCGTCGCGCTCGACGGCGAGGGTCGGGTGCTGCGCGCCGGAGGACGGCGGGCACCGTGAGCGTCGGCCGACGCGCCCCGGGCGCCGTCGTCCTGCTCGCGGCCGCGGGCATCGCCCTGGCGTTCGCCTGCGACCAGCCGCTCGTGCTGGCGGCGATCGCCCTCGGAGCGCTCGCGCTCTTCCTGACGGCCCCGGGGCGGCCGAGCCGCTGGTTCCTGGTCGGCGGGGCGATCAGCGGCCTCGGCGTCGCCCTGCTGAACCCGCTGGTCTCGGCCCAGGGCGACCTGATCATCTGGTCCGGGCCTGAGATCCCCATCATCGACCTCGAGATCACCGTCGAGGAGGTCGCCCTGGGCATCGCGCTCGGCGTGCGGCTGTTCGCCGTGGCGGTGCTGGTGGGCGCGGCGCTCGCCCACATCGACGCCGACCGGCTGCAGGCGCAGGTGGCCCGGGTCGCGCCGCGTTCCGCGCTGACCTGTGCGCTGGCCGCGCGCCTGCTGCCGACGCTCGAGCGCGATGCGCGCGCCATCAGTGAGCAGGCGCGTTTGCGTGGCCTCGACCTGCGGGCCGGCTGGTGGGGCGCCCGCGCCCGTCGCGCCGCGCCGCTCGCCCTGCCCCTGCTCGGCTCGGGCCTGGAGCGCGGCCTCGACGTGTCCGAGGCGATGGTGGCGCGCGGCTACTCCGCCGGTCCGCGCTCGCGCGTGCCCGAGCGCCCGTATGACGCGCGCGAACGGGTGGTGCTGGCTGCCGGCGCCGTGCTGGCGGCCGTCGCCGTGGCGGCCCCTGTGGCCTCGCTGCTCGACTACAGCTACTACCCCGCCCTCGGCACCGTGCTGGAACCGGCGGCTGTCGCCGTCGCCGCGATCGCGCTGGCGGCGCTCGGCGGCGCCGCCCTCATCCTGCGCGAGGTCCCCGAGGGGGTCGCCGCGTGACCGTCGTCGCGCGCGCATCCGATCTGCGCTTCTCGTACGGCACCGCCGCCGCGGCGGCCCTGGACGGGGTGGACCTCGAGGTGGCCGCCGGGGAGGTGCTGCTGCTGGAGGGCCCCTCGGGTGGCGGCAAGTCGACGCTGCTGCGCGCGCTCTCGGGCTCGGTGCCCCACTTCCACGGCGGGCGCTTCGCGGGGCGCGTCGAGGTGGCGGGGATGGACACGATGGTCAGCGCTCCGGCGCAGGTGGCGCGCGCGGCGGGCCTGCTCTTCCAGGACCCCGAGGCGCAGGCGGTGCTGGGGGCGGTCGACCGCGATGTCGCATTCGGGCTCGAGAGCGCCGGTCACCCGCCGGGCGCCATCCCCGCCCGGGTGCGGGAGGTGCTGGGGGCGGTCGGGGCCGATCACCTCGCCGGCCGGCGCATCGCCGGACTGTCGGGGGGAGAGCGCCAGCGGGTCGCGCTGGCCGCGGTGCTGGCATGCCGCCCCGCCCTGCTGCTGCTGGACGAGCCCACCTCCCAGCTCGACGACGAGGGCGCCACCGCGCTCGGGGGCGTCGTGCGGGAGCTGGCCGCCGACGGCACCGCGGTCGTCATCGCCGAGCACCGCGCCGAACGCGCCCGCCCCTTGGCGGGCCGCGTGCTGGGCGTCGAGGGCGGCCGCATCACCGCCGCGCCCCCCTCGCTCACCGACGCGCATCCCGGCGGGGAGAGCGCCGGTCCGGCGCGGCTGCGGCTGGAGGGCATCTGCGCCGGCTACGACGGACGCCCGGTCATCGCCGACTCGGCGCTCGAGCTGCACGCGGGAACGGTGACCGCGGTGCGCGGCCCGAACGGCGCCGGCAAGACCCTTCTCTGCCGCGTGGCCGCGGGACTCCATGTCCCCGCGGGCGGACGAGTCGTCGTCGACGGGCGCGATGTCACCCGGAGCCCCGCCGAGCACCGCTTCCCCGCCCTGGCCCTCGTGAGCCAGGACCCCGGCCGCCACCTGCTCACCGAGCGCGTCCGCGACGAGGTGGAGTACGCCCTCCTGCGCATCGGCATGCCCGCGCGGGAGCGGCGCGCGCGCGTCGCACAGGCCCTCGGCGAGTTCGACCTCGAAGCGATGGCCGACCGCCACCCGCTCGACCTGTCGGTGGGCGAGCGCGAACGCGTCGCCCTGGCCGCATCCCTGGTGGCCCGTCCCGGGGTGCTACTGCTCGACGAGCCGACCCGGGGCATGGACCCCGCGCGCAAGTCGGCGCTCGCGCGCGTGCTCCGCGCGCGGGCGGCGGAGGGCGCCGCGGTGCTCCTCACGACGCACGACGCGGTCTTCGCCGGCGTGGCCGCCGACCGCACCCTGTACATCGACGATGTCGCGCGGCGGGCATGAGCCCGGCGGCGACGGTGATCGTGGGGGTGCTCGCCCTCGTCGCGCTGGGACTGGTGGCGCTCGAGCGCGGACGCGGCGGCCCCAAGGAACTGGCCCTCGTCGCGACGCTCGGCGCCGTCGCCGCGGCGGGCCGCGTCATCTTCGCGCCCGTCCCGAGCGTGCAGCCGGTGACGGTGATCTGCCTGGTCACCGGCGCCGCGCTGGGCGCGCGGGCGGGCCTCGCGGTGGGCCCGGTCGCCGCGCTCATCTCCAACAGCTTCCTCGGGCAGGGGCCGTGGACGCCGGCGCAGATGGCCCTCGGGGGCGCGGCGGGGCTCACCGGCGCGGCCCTCGGGCCGCTGTGCCGCAACATCTGGGGTCTCGCCGCCGCCGCGGCGGCCTGGGGATTCGCGTTCGGCTGGGCGATGAACCTGTGGTCGCTCGCGGTCTTCGGGCCGGAGGTGAGCTGGGCGGCCTTCCTGCTGAGCTCGGGGCGGAGCCTGCCCTTCGAGGTCGCCCACGCCGCCGGCAACGCCGTCATCGCGATCGCCGTCGGCGCGGCGCTCCTGCGGCTCCTCGCCCGCTACGCCGCCCGCATCCGCGTGTCGCATATGCCACCGCGGACGCCACCGCCCCTTGACATACCCGGCATCGCTCTCCAAGATGCGCCGACTTATTCTCAGAATGAGAGCTGCTGATTAGCCAGCATTCCCGCTGGCATTCGGATGTTCAGCCGTCCGCCGAGAGGGTCTGGTGTTCCGTTCCGGTCGGTGCCGCGCGTGCGTCGCGGCCGCCATCGTCGCGCTGTCGGTCGTCATCGGCCTCGCCGCCGCATGCTCCGGTGACGACGACGGGATCACACTCGTCGCCTACACGACCCCGCGCGAGGTCTACGAGGAACTGATCCCGGCCTTCGCCGACGGCCCCGCGGGTGAGGGTGTGCGCGTCTACCAGTCGTACGGCCCCTCCGGCGACCAGAGCCGCATCGTCGAGTCCGGCCTCGACGCCGACGTCGTGGCGCTCGC
>JBKHVQ010000146.1:0-2991 GCA_046569985.1 Thermoleophilia bacterium
GCGGTGTGTCGCCGAACGGCTACATGCCTCAGCCCGCCGCCCGCTCCTTGTGACGTCGGCGCGCGATGCCGGCGACATAGCGGCGGCGCAGCGGCCCGGGCAGGAAGCGGCCGATCCCCTTCATCGCGATCGACATGCGCCGGGGGAACGCGATCTCGGGGTCGCCCTTCTCAAGGCCGTCGGCGATGATGCGCGCCGCCTCGTCGACGTCGATCACGAACGGCATCCGGAACTCGTTCTGCTCGGTCAGGCCGGTGCGCACGAAACCGGGGGCGATCACGGTCACCCCCACGCCCGAGCGCTCGCCCGCCAGGTCGGCGCGCAGGCTGTCGCACATGCTGATCAGGAACGCCTTGCTCGCCCCGTAGGCCGAGGCCATGGGCAGCGCCGCGAACCCGGTGACGCTGGCGACCACCGCGATCCGGCCGGAGCGCCGCGCGCGCATCGCCGGCAGCACCGCCTCGATGCAGGCCACCGTCCCCATGATGTTGACCTCGATCTGCGGGCGGAACGCCTCCACCGAGAAGTCCTCCGGCGTCACCGGCGTGTATGTCCCCGCGTTCAGCACGGCGATGTCGATCGGGCCAAGCTCGCCCTCGATGCGCGCCACCGCCGCGCCCACCGACGCGGCGTCGGTGATGTCCAGCGGCACGGCGAGCACGCCCGGATGGTCTGCCGCCAGGGCATCCAGGGCGTCGGCGTTACGGGCGCTCACCGCCACCCGGGCGCCGCGGCGTGCCAGCTCGGCCGCGAGCTCGCGGCCGATGCCCGCCGACGCCCCGGTGATCCAGACCCGCCTTCCCGCGATGTCGCCGCTCATCGCGGCGCGACCTCCAGCACCGCGGCGGGCGCGAGGGCACGGTTGAAGGGCCGCGTGATCAGCAGCTGATAGTCGTGCAGGGCGCGGACGCGGAACGCCGCCTCGCAGTAGGCGAGATAGAACTCCCAGGTGCGGACGAAGCGGTCGTCGTAGCCGAGCGCGATCACGCGGTCGCGGTTCAGCAGGAAACGCTCGCGCCACTGGCGCAGCGTCTCGGCGTAGTGGTCGCCGATGTTGTCGACCTGCTCCACGATCAGCTCGCTCGAGCGGGTCATCGCGCGCGAGATCGCCTCGAGCGAGGGGATCAGCGCCCCGGGGAATATGTACTCCCGGATCCAGTCGTGATGGCGCCGGTAGCGCTCGTAGCGCTGGTCGGGGCAGGCGATCGTCTGGATGCAGGCCGACCCGCCGGGATCGAGCAGGCGGTCGATCGCGGCGAAGTAGACCGGCAGCTGGGCGTGGCCGATGGCCTCCAGCATCTCGATCGACGCGACATGGCTGAAGCGCCCGGTCATCGTCCGGTAGTCCTGCAGCAGGATCTCCACCCGGTCCGACAGGCCGGCCTCCGCGACCCGCTGCCGTGCCAGCGCCGCCTGCTCCTCCGACAGGGTCAGGCCCGTGACGCGCGCGCCCCATTCGCCCGCGGCGTGCAGGGCGAACCCGCCCCAGCCGCAGCCGATCTCCAGCACGTGCGACTCGGGGGTGAGGCGCAGCTTGTCGCAGATGCGCCGGTACTTGGCGTCCTGGGCCTCCTGCAGCGTCATGCCGGGGTGCTCGAAGACCGCGCACGAGTAGGTCCACGACGGGTCGAGGAACAGCTCGTACAGGTCGTTGCCGAGGTCGTAGTGGTACTGGATGTCGCGCCTGGCCCCCGGCAGGTCGGCTCGCGCCGGCAGGTGGGGGCGCCGGCGCTGGAACCCGGTCAACGCGCGCCCGGGAGCCGAGCGGCGCACCGCCTCGCCGGTGAGGGTGAGGATCTCCATCAGCCCGACCAGGTCGTCGGCGTGCCAGTCGCCCGCCGTGTAGGCCTCGCCGATGCCGATGCGCCCCCGCCGGGCGATGCGTCGCCAGAGGTCCTTCGAGGCGACGGTCACCCGTACATCCGGCCCGGTCGCCGCGTCGCCCGCGCTGCGCACGGTGCCGTCGGGCAGCTCCAGGGAGATGCGCCCCTGCGCCGGATGCGACAGCGCCCACAGCGACAGGCGGCGGGCGAACGGCGAGCGCAGCGAGCGGCGCGCCGCCGGCAGGCCCCGGAGGGTGCGCCGGCCGGTCCCGGCCGGAGTCGAGGTGTCGGCGTGAGCGCCGGAATCTGTTCTCACTGAGCCCTCCCCGGGGCGGAAACGCGGCAGGTGGTGGAACGGCACCCGCTTGAGCCAGAGGCGCAGCGCGTGCCAATGGATGAGCCCCATGACCCGCTGGGCCATGAGCGGGTGGCGCACCAGCGTGAGCGCGAGCTGCGCGTCGGTGAACGGCCGGCGGGTACCGGTCTGCTCGGCCCACAGCGGCTGTCGGCCGGCCTCGTGCACCCCGACGCCGAGGCGGATCGTCTCGCCGGGCTCGCCCAGCACGAAGCGGTAGTCCTGGTCGAGGCCGAAGAACGGCGAGACATGCATGCGCTTGGGCCGGTTCCACACACGCCGCCCATCGCCCGTCATGCGCGCCTCCTCCGCGGGCAGCAGGTAGAGGTGGCGCTCGCCGAAGGTGTTGCCGACCTCCGCGACGACGGCGGCGAGCTCGCCGCCGCGCCGGTAGCAGAAGAAGAACGAGACCGGGTTGAACACGTAGCCGAGCACGCGCAGGTTGGTGACCATGACCACCCTCCCGCCGTCGGTGTCGATGCCCTCGGCCGCGAGGCGGGCGATGATGTTCTCCTTGATCGTGCGGTCGGTGTCGCCGACGTGGTCGTCGTCGCGCAGCGTGAGGGGCGCGCGGGTGTTGTGGCCGAACAGGCGCAGCCGGCCCGCGAGCCCCGGCAGCTCGTCGAGGTCGATGGAGTAGAAGCACACCCGGTGGCGGAACACGTGCTTCGCGGGCGCGGAGCGGGCGTGGAACAGCGAGCCCTCGTAGACGGCCGATCCGCCGGTCACCACGGCGCCCCCAGCGCCTTCGCGGCGCGCAGGCCGGCCGCGAGGCCGTCCTCGGGGAAGCCGAAGCCGTGGTAGGCGCCCGCG
>JBKHVQ010000147.1:0-5529 GCA_046569985.1 Thermoleophilia bacterium
CAGCTCGCCCTGCGCGGCGCGCCCGTCGCGACGATGGCGCTCGAGGTCTCTGCGCGCCCGCTCGATGTCGGAGCGCGCCTGCGCCCGGTCTCGGCGGCGCCAGGCCGGGATGTGGTCGATGCGCTGCGCGAGGCGCGCCAGGCGGGCTTCGGCGTCCTCCGCTCCCTCCCGGGCCCGCGCCACGGCAGCCCGAAGTCTGGCCACTCGCGCGAGCTCGTGGCTGGGCGCCCCGGCCGCGCCGTCGCGAGCCAACGCGCGTGCCGCGCGCAGCTCCGCGACGCGGACGATCAGCCGCTCGGGTGTCGCGCCCTCGAGGTCGGTCCGCACCGCATCCATCGCCGACTCCCGATCCGCCGGGTCGACCAGGTCGAGCGCGAGCGACTTGGCCTGCGAGCGCGACCAGGCGCGGGCGAGCGCATCGTCGACGCCCTCGGCCTCGTGGTGGGTGACGAACACCTGCAGGTCATAGCGCTGGCGTGAGCCGGCGACATACGCCCACTCGGCCCCGCCGCGCTCGGGGCTCGCGAGGACGAAGGCGCGGTCGACCGACTCTCCCTGGGAGACGTGGCCGGTGAGGGCGTAGCCGTGCCTAGCGTGGCCGAGGTACCCGGCCGGGATGCGGATCATCTCGCCGTGGTCCGTGAACAGGTCCAAGTGTTCGGCGTGACGGCCGAGGTCGACCACGGTCCCGCGGGTGCCGTTGCGCACGCCGAGCGAGTAATCGTTGAGTCGGCAGACCAGGCGATCGCCGATCGCCCACTCGGTTCCGGCGACTGTGATCCGCCTGTCGGAGATGAAGCCCCACTGCTCGCGCCACTCACGCGCGAGCCGGTTCAGCTCGGCGACGTCGTGGCGGTCGTGGGCGAGCATCAGGTTGCGCCCCGGTGAGTCCAGCTCCGCCTGAGCCCAGGCACTCACCAGAGCAGCCCGGGCGTCGCGGGCGTCGTCGAAGCTCTGGAGGCGCCCGCTCTCAGAAAGGAGCGCCACCGCGTCGGCGGCGCGGCCCTCGGCCAGGTGCCCGGCGATGCGCCGCTGCAGCTCGGTGGCCTGACGGCGGTTCTCGCTCAACTCGACCGCGCCGAGGCGATCGGCGAGGGCGGCGAAGCCGCCACCGGCGTCGATCGCCGGAAGCTGGGCGCGGTCGCCGACGAGGACAAGGCGCGCCGAGCGCCACGCCGCGGCGTGGGCGAGGCGCTGCAATGAGCGGGTCGGCATCACCGAGGCCTCGTCCACGACCACGACGGAGTGGCGGGGGATGGCCTCGACCTCTCCCCTCTCGATCCGACGCAGGAGAAGGGCGGCGGTCTGGGATGGGATTGCCGCCTCACGCTGGAGCACGTCGGCGGCCTGGCCCTGCCAGGCGACGCCGATCACCGCGACACCTGAGCGCTCGTAGGCCTCGGCCAGCGCGGCGAGGGTGAAGGTCTTGCCGCTGCCGGCGCGCGCCTCCATCACCCGGACACGCTCTTCGCCCGAGGCGAGGTGACGGACGGCGGCGGCCTGGTCGGCGCCAAGGGCGGGACGCGCGGCGATCGCCGCATCGAGCCCTTGCGGGTCGGCGATGACGGGGCCGTTGGGGTCGCGGCCGGTGGCCGCGTCGAGCAGGCGCACCTCGGCGGCCAGCATGTCCGGCGTCGTGTAGAGCGGCTCGCGGTGACGGACGTCTCGGTCCTCGTGGGTGAGCGCGACGCAGGCCCGCGCGAGGAACTGGTCGGCGAGGCGCTCCAGGTGGCCGGCCGGCGCGCCCTCGGGGTGGACCTCGGCGAGCGCCTGGATCACCTCGCGACGGGTGAAGGTGGAGCTCTGGCGGGTGAGGCCCTCCGGGCCGAGCATGTGCGTGGCGTGGGCCCGAAGACGCGTCGTGTAGTCCGACCCGCCGATGGCGTGGGCCCGCCCGAGGGCACGTGCGAGCTCGTGCTCGCCGAAGCCGTGCTCGGCGGCGCGAGCGCGCCAGCCGGCGACCACCTCGCGCCGATCGACGACGCGCTTGCGGTCGCGGGTCTCACGCTGGACGGCGGCGATGCCCGCCATCGAGGTCAGGCCACGGGCGGTGGCCTCCTCCATGATCTCGGCGTGGCGGGCCGAGAAGTGCTCACGTACCGCCGCCGGCACGGCGGCGAGCTCCGCGATGCCGTTGATCACCGGGCCCCACTCGACGCCGAGGCTGCGAGACAACTCCGCGCGCATCACGGCGTCGGCGATCGTGCCGGCGGTCTTGGCGTGGGCGTAGACCGGACGCATATCAGGCGCCGACCAGCGCCCGTCGGGCCCACGGACACGGTTGGCGACCACCAGATGGGCGTGCAGGTGGGGATCGCCGGACCGGGCCATCTCGTGGACATAGACGGCGCCGACGAAGCCCTCGGCGGCAAGCACCGTCACCCCGTTGCGGCCGCGGCGGACGAAGCAAGCCTGGCGCTCCAGGTAGTCGAGCGCCGCGTCCACCGCGCGCGCATGCGCCTCGAGCACCGCCACTCGGACGTCCTCGCCCCCGACCGCCGCCAGCACGCTGACGCTCTCGGGCGCGGCGAACGTCAGATCGAAGGCGATGTTCCCCCCGGCACGCCGTGCCGTGCCGGCCAGCACGGCTCCGCTCGTCGGGTCACGGCCGTCGAGGAGCACGCCGAGGTCACCCTCATCCGGCGCTCCCGACAACCCGAGCGCTTGCGCTCCACGCCCCGCCCAGGTGCCGCGGACCTGCCCTCGCTCGGCGTAGTAGTCGTCGGCGGCGAACTCCGGCCGCTCGTAGTAGCCGGGCCCTTTCGCGGCACGTAACGTCAACATGGTCGGTTGGCATCATATCTGATGCAACTGTGCCCCCAGTCGAACTGGGTTCGAGTTAGCTCCGTTGCCGCCGACAACGCGCCCGTCCACCGGCGCGAGCGTCAACGCACTGACGGCAGGCGGCCGGGGGCGCGCCTCATGGTGGCTGGACTGCCTCGACGCGTATCTGCCAGGACGCCGGTTCGGCATCCTCCGGTTTGGACGGCCTCAGGCTCCCATGCCCGCAGACAGCGACCAGAGCCCGGCGACGGTCAGCGCCACCATGAGCAGCAGGAAGGGGCCCTGGGAGGTGAGTGCCTCTCGGTGTGTCCGTCCCAGCTGGAGGGCGCGATCGTGGGCGAACGCCAGGCCGAGGACGTGGCCAATGACGATCGCCGCCACCTGCACGGCCCAGATCGCCTCGGCCGACACCAGCTGGAAATCGATCTGCCGGTTCGCGGTCCCGAAGAGGTCGGCGCCGGATCCGAAGGGATCCGAGACCAGTCGGATCAGGTCCTGGCTCTGGAACACGAAGAGCGTGAAGTAGTGCGCCACGAAGTACGCGAAGGCGATCGGCACCAGCGAGTGGGCGAACGCCACGGCCACGCGGCCGACGCTCGTGTATCGCCACCGCGCGAGGCGGCCGGACACCGCTGAGCACAGCTCGTAGCCGATGGAGAAGACGGCGAGGGACCCGAGCAGACCGAACGAGCCGATCAGGACGCCCGCCTGGAAGTCGGACAGCCCGACGTCGATGAGGCGCTCGCTCGCCGCGACGTCCCGTCGCGCCCAGAAGCCGGTCGCCGAGAGTCCGTCGTAGGTGACCGTGGCGATTAGCACCGCCACCACCGCCACGATGCCCGGTTGGGTCCGGATCCGCGTCACCGAGACGAACGGCGGCCGGAAGTACAGGCGTCGCACCCCGCCCTCCTCGCGCAGCTCGACGGGCGACAGCAAGGCGAGCAGGCGCGTGTAGACGGAGAACGCCTCGCCGTGGTCGACCCACGCCTCACGGCCGAAGCGCCACATGCCCGCCAGGGTCGCCACGGTGTAGACCGCGATCAGGACCGCCAGCAGCCGGGGCTCGGCCGGGGTCGGGTACACCAGCTCGAACCAGCCGAAGGCGAGCAGCACCGCCGCCGCCGGCCACACGCCCACCCAGGCCGGGACGGGACGATCGGCCCGGGTGGCGTGGAAGCGCCCGATGCGGGCGATCGTCGACCACGGGTTGACCTCGCGCCAGACGTTCCCGAACACCACGCTCAGCGGGACGAGGCCGACCCACCACACGACGAAGACCACGAGCGGGGCGAGGTTGGAGCCGAGGCGGGTGGAGCCGACGGCGGCGACGGCGGCGACGAGCAGGAAGCCCGCCAGTACGAGCAGGCGCAGCGTCCAGACGGTGACGGGCGACAACGCGACGGCCTCGAGTCGGCGCGGCGCGCGGCGCAGGCGGGTGCCCTCCAGCCGCGGGGAAGACCAGCCGACCGCCAGGCCGACGAACGAGACCACCAGCACGAGCGCCGCCGCCCAGAAGAACGCCTCGATGGGGATCGGCGTCTCGGCACGGCCCTGGACGCCATGGGCGACGGCGGCCCCCGGTGCCAGGAGCGCCGCGGCGAGCAGGCCGCCGGCGACCGCGGCGGTGCGATGGATGATCCCCCTCACCCGTCGGCCCCGCTGTTGGCCGGCGCGTCCTCCTTGTAGACCGCCCACAGGCGCTCACCGTCACGCTCGTAGTAGATGCGCGTGGGCAATCCGATCGAGGAGTGGGCGCGCAGGTGGACGACATCGAAGTAGCGCAGGTCGCCGTCGCGCACTCCGAAGGTCACGCTGGTCGCACCCTCCAGCGGCTCGTAGCCCTCGATGGTGACGGTCGGCAGCGCCACGTCCGACACGACCCCGTCGATGAACTCGTACGAGGCGAGATCGGGAGGGGGCTGCAGCTCCCCGAGGTCCGAGGGGGCGAAGAGCCACCCACCGACGCCCACGAGGACCGCCAGGGCGGCGGTCACGATGCCGACGAGCCACGGACGCGTCCGGCGCGCCGGTGGGGTGTCGAGGGCGACGGGCTGCGTATCCGGGGGTGCGCTCACAGTCCTCATCTCCCGTACCGGGGGTTCGGCTGGAGGGTCACGTCGGTGATGGCCGGGTCGGGGCGCCCGGGGAGGGTGAGGGTGACCCGCCACCGGCCGGGTCCATCCACCACGAGGCCCTCGCCGCGAAGGTCTCCCTGATCGCTCAAGGACAGGTCGAGCGGGGCGGCGCCGGAGCCCGAGGCGAGGTTGCGGAGCTCGACGCTCGCACCCCCTCGCGAGGTCGCAGTGCGGATCGGGTCGAGTGACTCGGGCGGTCCGCTCAGGCTCACGCGCACCTCGTTCGGCCCGGAGGCCCCCGGCGTGAGGACGACGGTGCCCTGCACGCCGTCCCCCAGGTCGATCGTGGCCTGGGCCTGGCGCTCGGGCCGCGGGAGGTCGGCCGCGATCGCGCTGCCCCCGACCACGACGACGGTGGCGACGAGGAGCGCCGACCACGCCGCCGCGGGGAGGACACGGCGCCGTCCGATCGCCACCGCACCGACGACCACAGCGCCCAATGCGACCGCCGCGAGCGACCAGGCCCCCGTCGGCGTCGAGAGGCTCGCCGCCAGGACGCTGCCGCCCTCGAGGATGGCGCTGTTGCGCCCCGCTGCGACGGATCCGATGAGGCCTCCGAGGATGATCACGACGGCCGCGCCGGCCGCCGCTGCGGGCACGGCCGACCGCC
>JBKHVQ010000148.1:0-6201 GCA_046569985.1 Thermoleophilia bacterium
TCGCTGAGCATGCTCAGCGATTCCAGCATTCCGGTTCCGGTGCCGCTGAGGTCGTGGAGCGCCACCAGCGGGGGACCGTCACCCTGGCGATGCACGACGAGGTCGATAGCGGGGGGAAGCGATGGCATCGCGGCGCTCCTGTCAACCACTGTGATAGACGTTCGCTGGTGAGAGTAAACCTTGACGACTCAATGGTCAAACCATGACGGCCCGTTCAGGAAGTGTCGCGATCGTGCATCCGAGCCTCGCGCTCTGCAACACGGTCGGACCCGACCGGGATGACCTGGAGACATGTGAATGCCTCGCACATTGGTACGTGGCGGCGGGGCTGGCGGATGACCCCCCCGACGTGAATTCCCGGGATCTCGCGGCGGTGCGCGCATTGCGAGACGGGATGCGCACCGCGCTCCTCGAGGCGGACGCCCCGGGGGTGGCCCGGCTGGCCGAGGAGTGGCTGGAGGGCGCACCGGGGTGCCTGTGCGTCGACAGCGCCACCCTGGAGCCGCGATTCACGCCCGCCGACTCGACCCCTCGCTGCCTGATGGTCGCCGCGGTGCTGGACGCCCTCGCGCTCGCGCGCGATGCGCGGGGTCGCGTGCGGGCATGCGCCGCCCCCGACTGCGGCGCGCTCTATGTCGATTCCAGCCGCAACGGCATCCGGCGCTGGTGCTCGATGGAGCGCTGCGGCGCCCGCGCGAAGGCCTCCGCCTACTACCGCCGCCACCGCCGGGAGAACACGGCCGGAGACTGACGCCGGGCGGGCCCCGCGGGCGGGCTCAGCGCGCGGCCTGCTCCGCGTCGATCCGGCGCAGCAGCATCTGCGCCTGCTGGAGGCACTCGTCCGGGCGCTCCAGCGCCGCGAGGTGACCGGTGCGGGGCATCACGACCAGGCGCGCATCGGGCAGGCCCGCCGCGGTGCGCTCGGCCACATCGACCGGGATGATCATGTCGTCGGCGCCATGGACCACGAGCGCCGGCATGGTCATGCCCGCGAGCTGGCCGGTGCGGTCCTCGCGGTTGCCGAGCGCCCGCAGGGCGGTGGCGATGGCGGTGGGGTCCTGGCGGCGGGCGATCGCGCGGACCGCCGCCCGGGAGTCCTCGGATGCGTCGGGATGGGTGGCGCGCGGGAGCACGTCGTCCAGGAACGTGTCGACCTGCCCGAGCTCGATCGCCGTCGCCGCCTCGAAGCGGCCGCGGCGCACGTCCTCGCTGTCGCGGTCGGCCCGCGTGCCCACCAGGATCAGCCCGGCGACCCGGGCGGGGTGCCGCGCGGCGAGCGCCAGCGCGATGTAGCCGCCCATCGACACGCCGCAGACCACCGCGCGCCCCGTGGTGGTGCGCCGCGCGATGCGCGCGGCGACGGCATCGCCGAACGAGGCGATCGTCGCGTCGGGGTCGGCCGGGGCCGCGCCGAAACCGGGGAACTCGGGGGCGTGGACGGCCCGCTCGGCGGCCAGCCGCCCGGCCACCGGGTTCCAGAAGGTGGCATCGAACGGGAAGGGATGCAGCAGGACGATCGGTGTGGCCATCGGGGCGCATCCTCCCACACCACCCGCCGCACGGGCGCTACGGTGTGCCGGTGAGCACCTCGACCACCCCGGCGGGCGACGCCGCCGTCCGCAACCGTCTCAGCTTCGGCGGACTCGTCCCCACCGGGGCCGTCGCGCGCGGAGGGTCCACCACCGTCGCCGCCCTGTGCGTGGAGGTCCACTCCGACGGCGCCCTGCTGCCACTGGTCGTCCTCACCGACAACGCGGGCCCGATCGCCATCGACACCGAGCACGGGGTGGTCGTCAGCGACGACGCCGGGCACCACTACGCGGTCGGTGAGCGCGGCCAGCACCCGGGCCTCGGCCTCCTGCAACTCGATCTCTGGGTCAGCCCGGCGCCGCCGCCCGAGGCGCGCCGCCTGCACGTCACCGTCGACGGCCTCACCCGCACGGCCATCACCCGGCGCGGCGACGCCGTGTCGCGCCTGCTGTCGGACGGGCCGTGGGAACTCGACATCGACCTCGTGCCCGAGCGCACCGCCGTCCCGGTTCCCGAGGAGCCCCCCGCCCGGGACCTGCCCGCGCAGCCCGCGCGCGTGCCCGTCCGGGCGTGGGGGTCGTTCGAGAGCATCGTGCCGATCGGCCAGGCGCGGCTGGGCGCCGACACCTGCACGTGCGTGTGGGCCCTCGAGCGCTACCGCGACCGTGGCGTGCTGTCGCTCTCGGTGCTCGCCCCCCCGGAGGCGCGCGACCTGGCCCCCGCGGCCTCGGCGCCCGGCGCCGTGGCGCTGTGGGACGACCGCGGCCGGCGCTACGAGGTGGCGCCGGTGCACTCGGTGATGCGTCCGGGCTGGACCGAGGTGACGCTCGAGACCACGCCCGCGCTCGGCGAGGACGTCACGGCCATCGGATTGCGCATCTCGCCGGGCGGCGACCCGGCCGGCGAGGACGGGCTGCTGTTCGGCGCCCGGGTGGTGCCGGCCGCCACGTGAGCGCCTCACAGGCGAGGGCGCGGGCCGGGCGGCGCACCATATGACTCGGGACCCCGTGTGGGTGATCCTGCCCACCTACGACGAGGCCGAGAACGTCGCTCAGATGCTCGACGCGCTCCGCGCCGTGTTCGACGCGTCGGGCATGGACGGCCATGTGCTCGTGGTCGATGACGGATCCCCCGACGGCACCGCCGATCTCGCCGACCGCGTGGCCGCCCGCGACCCGCGCGTCCGGGTGCTGCGCCGCGCACGCAAGGACGGCATCGGCCCCGCCTACCGCGCCGGCTTCCGGTACGCCCTCGACCACGGTGCGGCCCGCGTCGTCGAGATGGACTGCGATTTCTCCCACGACCCCGCGCGGCTGCCGGCCCTGGTGGCGGCCACCGACGACGCCGACCTGGCGCTCGGCTCGCGCTATGTCCCCGGCGGCGGCGTCGTGCGCTGGGGGCCGCTGCGCCGCGCGATCAGCCGCGGTGGGTGCTGGTACGCCCGCACCGTCCTGCGGGTGCCGGTGCGTGACCTCACGGGCGGGTTCAAGTGCTTCCGGCGGGAGGTGCTCGACGCGATCCCCCTCGAGCGGGTGTCGGCGGCCGGGTACGGGTTCCAGATCGAGATGACCTACCGGGCGTTGCGCCTCGGCTTCCGCGTGGTGGAGGTACCGATCACGTTCTCCGAGCGTGAGCGCGGCAGCTCCAAGATGAGCCACGGGATCGTCTGGGAGGCGGCGAGCCTGGTGCCGCGTCTCCCCGGGCGCCTGCGCAGGGAGGGCCCGGCGCCCACCCGCTGAGCGCGCGGCGGGCGCCCGGAGGTCACAGCCCCAGCGCCGCCCGCGCCGCGGTGTCCTGCGGGCTGAGCTCGAGCACGCGCCGCCACGCCTCGTCGGCGCGCGGGTCGCTGCCGTAGATGCGCGCCAGCGCCCGCCACGTGGCCGGGTTGTCGGGCTGCACGCGGGTCATCTCGATCTGCACGGCCATCGCGCGCCCGGGCTCGTCGAGGGCGCGAAGCGCCGCCGCCTTCGTGCGGAGGGGGGCGATCGAGAGCGGGTTCCGCGCCACGGCCGCCTCGGCCCGCTCCAGCGCGAGCCCCGGCCGGTCTTCCGCCAGCGCGCGGTCCGCCGCGTCGTTGAGCCGCACCGACCACCAGGGCAGCAGGGCACTCGCCACGGCGATCATGACGGCGGCGGCGATCAGCGCGACGGCGGCGCCACCGGGCCGGCGGGCGCCCGGAGCGGCACCGGGGGCCGCGGCCGCGAGGATCACGCCCCCCGCGGCCAGCGCCGGCACGGTGAGGGCGGGGATCGCCCACGACCAGTCCACCAGCGCCTGCACCACGAACGCGGCGAGGACCGCGAGCGGCAGCGCGAGCTCGGGGGTGCGGTGCCGCGCGAGCGCCCGCCGCGCGCCCACCGCCAGCGCGCCGAGCAGGGTCGCCAGCAGGCCCATTCCCACCAGCCCGGTGCCCGACAGCGTGCGCAGCGCCAAGTCGTGGGTCTCGGTGGTCAGCAGGCGGTCCTCGCCGGTGGTGCGCTCCTGCAGGTGCACCAGGCGGAAGCCGCCGGCCCCCTGGCCGATCAGCGGGCTGTCGGTGAAGCCCCGCCACGCCTGCCCCCACCACGCGACGCGCTGATTGCTGGCGGCGCTTACGATGCGGCCGGGGTCGTTGGCGACGGCGTCGCCATCGTCACCCCGGACCTCCGACCAGCGGTCGCCCACCCAGTCGCGGCCCTGCGGCGACGCCACCGTGGCGGCCGCCACGAGCACCACGAGGACGGCGCAGGCCACCGCCGTCATCCGGCGCGCCCGGCCGGGATCGATCGGGACGCGCGCGCTCGCGCGCACGAGCGCGCCGGCGACGAGCGCCCCCAGGGCGGCGCCGGCGACCAGCCGCCACCCGAGCCCCAGGCCCGGGCCCTCGCGCGCGGCGACCGCCACCAGGTCCGTGTTCAGCGCCGGATCCGTGAGCGCGTGGACCGCCGGGAGGACCGCCCCGGCGACGCCTCCCGCGACCGCCGCGAGTCCCCGCCACGGCCCCGGCAGCAGGATGAGGCACACGGCCACCGCCACCACGGCGGCGACCAGGCCGCCGCGGGAGTAGGTCAGCAGCACGGCGGTCAGCACGATGGTCATGCCGGCGCCCGCCGCGGGCGCCCCCCAGCCGCGGACCTCGGGTGCGGGCCCGGCGGCGATCCACAGCAGACCCGGGATCGCCAGGACGGCGATCAGGGCCAGGGCGTTCCAGTACCCGACCGGGTCGCTGAGGCGCGCCAGGTCGCGGTCGTCGCCGGCGAGCGCCGGGAAGACCTTCGTGAGCAGCGCGACGCCCACCGGGAGCGCCGCCGCGGCGGCCAGGCCCAGCCCGAAGGCGCGCGGCGCGCGCGGGACCAGGGCGGCGACGCCCACCCCGACCACCAGGGCGCACGCCGTGATCGCCGCGCGGTTCGCGTCGATCCACGCCAGATCGGGGCCCGCCGCCCACAGGATCGAGAGGGCCGACCAGGCCGCAAGCCCCGCCGCGGCGCCGATGGCGCACCGGGTCGCGCCGGCCCGCAGCGCCGCGGTGCGCCATGCGCCGAGCGCCGCGAGGGCGGCGGCCGGAGCGCCGAGCGCCAGCGCCAGGAACGCCCCCGTGGGGCCGGGCCCCGGCAGCCCGTCGCCGAGGTCGATGCCGCCGCCCGCCGTGGCGAGCAGCGCCCACCCGGCGAGCGCCGCGATCCCGAGCGCCCGGGCGCGGCGCCGGCCGGCGGGCGATGCCGCTCCTTGTCGGGGGGGTGGGGCGTCGCTACCATGCGCGGCGCCGTGGGGGGCTTCGCCCCCGCCGACACTCACAGGGTGGCTGTCCTGCTCCGTCGCATCTGCGCACTCACAACGGTCATCGCTCTCGTGCTCCTCGCGTGCGTGGCGACGGCCCTCGGGTCGGGCCGCGACGTGATCGCGGACTATCAGTCGAACGGGCAGATTACCGCCTGCCACACCGACGAGGATTTCCGCGAGGCGCTGGTCATCCTGCGGGCCGACGAGAGGCTCTACGGCAACGCCATCGAGGTGATCCAGGAGGCGCGCGCCACCTTCACCGCCGAACCGGGCGAGCCGTGTGAGGGCGTCGCGGCGGTCGCCGAGCCGGTCGTCGAGGAGGACGACTCGGGTTCCGGCGCCGGGCTGTGGATCGGTCTCGCGGCCGCCGTCGGCCTGATCGCGGTGGGTGCGGGTCTGTGGGCACGGCGGGGCGGCGCGGATGACGATGTCACCGGTGGCGGCCCCGGCGGCGACGGCTCGGGGGATGGCCCCTCCGATCCGTCTCCCGGCAGCTGATCGGGGTGCGGCGGTTCATCAAGGACGTGGTGCTGCCGGTGGCGGTGGCGATCGCCCTCGCCTTCGTGATCCAGGCAGCGGTCGCCAAGCCCTATGAGATCCCCACCGAGTCGATGGTGCCCACCATCCAGGCGAACGACCGCATCATCGCCAACCGGGTGATCTACCGTTTCCGCGATGTCGACCGCGGGGACATCGTGGTCTTCGATCCCCCGCGGTCGGCGAGCCGCTACTGCGGCGAGGCCGGCGGCGGGAACATCCCTTTCGTGAAGCGCGTCATCGGCATCGAGGGGGACACGGTCGAGTTGCGCCAGGACGGGCCGACCCTGGTGAACGGCGAGCCGCTGGTCGTGCCCGAGGCACGGCCGAATCCCGCTCAGCAGGGGCGTCCCTCGCGCACGTTCCAGGTGC
>JBKHVQ010000149.1:0-9169 GCA_046569985.1 Thermoleophilia bacterium
AGGCCACAGCATCCCCAGCTCGAACGAGAGGATCGTCCCCGAGACGACCCCGATCGCAAACAGGGAGATCATCGCCTTCGACCATCGGACCGCGAGGGTCCGATAGAGTGGATCACCGGTGCGGAGCCACATCGACTCCATCACCAGTACGACAGCGGGCAGCGCCACGCCGAAGCACACCAGGATGATGTGGAAGCCGAGCGAGAGCGCCTGCATCTGGCGGGCCTCGAACAGGTACTCCTGGTCGATCGTCCCGCCGAGGGCCCCGGTGACCTGCAGCGGCAGTGTCGCAAGCGCCCCCGCGGTGTCCAGCATGTGTCCTCGCGTTACGTGGTGGCCGTCGCTCGCCCGATCCTAGGGGTTCGAACCGCTGGGGTCAGTTCCGGCGGGCGAAGGTGAGGTCGGCGATGCTGACCAGGTCGCCGCCCGAGGGGCCGAGGGGCATGAGGGCGAGGCGGGCCCGCTCGTGGGCCTCGGCCGCGAGCCGCCGGGCGCCGTCGAGGCCGTGGGCGCTCACATAGGTGGCCTTGCCCTGCCGGGCGTCCCCGCCCACGGCCTTGCCCAGGTCCTCGGCCGAACCGGCCACATCGAGGATGTCGTCGACGATCTGGAAGAGCAGGCCGAGTTCCTGGGCGAAGTCCCGGAGGGCCCGGTCGATCGCCTCCGGGGGGCGCGCCAGGATCAGCCCGCAGTGAACCGCGCACGCGATCAGCCGCCCGGTTTTCAGCGCGTGCACGCGCCGCAGCGTCTCCGAGGACTCGCGCCCGGCCATCTGCAGATCGAGGTACTGGCCGCCGACCATGCCGGCGACCCCCGTCGCGTGGCTGATCTCCCGCAGGATGCGCACCTGCACCTCTGCGCCGCCCCCCTGTCGGTCGGTGACCAGCCGCACCGCCTCGGCGAACAGGGCGTCGCCGGCGAGGATCGCCGTGTCCTCTCCGTACAGGACATGGCATGTCGGCCTGCCGCGCCGCATGTCGTCGTCGTCCATCGCCGGGAGGTCGTCGTGGATCAGCGAGTAGGTGTGGACCAGCTCCAGCGCGGCGGCGGCGGGCAGGAGCCCCCGCGGGTCGGCGCCGAGGGCCTCGCATGTCGCGAGGGCGAGCACCGGCCGGATCCGCTTGCCGCCCGCGAGCAGCGAGTGGCGCATCGCCTCGATCAGCCCCTCGGTCCCCGCCATCTGGGACCGCTCGTGCGGGTCGGCGGCGGCGAAGTCGAGGCCGGCGAGGAACTCCTCGACAAGCGCGCGCAGATGGTCGGGGTAGGGCGAGGCGCTCCCTTTCGGCGTGACGGCGGCCGGATGCTAGCCGCCGCGGGCACCCGCCGCGACGCACGCGCGCGCGGCCGGGGAGGGCGCCCCGGCCGGAACCCGGATCAGATGCTCTTCGAAACCAGGGCCTTGAGCTTCTGGTACTGCTCGGCCTGCGCTCGAAGGCTCTCCAGTTCCTTCTCCTGGCGCCTCACCACGTCGCCCAGCTCGCGCAGGGCCTCCTGGGCCTTCGCGAGGGCCGCGTCGACGCCGGTGCCGTCCGCTCGCCCACGCGCGCGCGCACCGCGCGGGGTCCGCGGCTGGAGCTGCGCGCCGCGCTGGCGGGCGACCCGGTAGTAGTTCGCCGCCACGGTGCCCGCGCGACGCCCCGTCTCATCGGACACCCTCTGGAAGGCCTGCGTGCGTGACAGCCCTTCCTCATTCACGAGCTTCTCGACCTGGTCGAAGATCTCGTGGCCGATCCGCCCGCGCTCGCCGCCGCCGTTCTCGTCGCTCATGTGCCCTCCGGAAAGTGGGGAAAGTGGGGAGAGGTGAATCGGTGACGCGTCATACATCGCGGCCACCGAGGCGTCACCATGAGAAAGCCAATGCTCTATTGCATCCGCCGGGCCGAGTATATGACCGGAATCGCGGGCTACACAACGGCGTATGTGAATACTTGCGCTTGACTGCGACGTGCGTCAATCATCACCGACGGCACAGGGTGAATGCAGCGGAACGCGCGTACCACCATTCACGTGTGGGCCGCGGGGCACCGCGGGCTGTGTCAGGGGCGCGGCCCGGCCTCGAGCGCCTGGCGCGCCTCGGCCTCGTGGCCGGCGGGCACCAGCACTGCGCGCGGCCCCCCGGCCAGCATCTCGGGCACGTCGATCGTCGCGCGCCGGATCATGACCGGGATGCCGAGGTCGTTGAGGATGCCCTGGAGCATCTCCGCCTCGGGCTGGTGCAGCGCGGTCGCCACGCGCACCCACCGAACAGGCGCAGGATCCGGCGGGGCGGTGGAGCGGCGGAAGAGGCCCACGCGGGGTGCCCTAGCCCAGCATGTGGGCGAGCAGGGCGGCCTGGGCGTGCATGCGGTTCTCGGCCTGATCCCACACCGCCGAACGCGGTCCGTGGAGCACCGAGCGCGTGATCTCGTCCCCCTCGTGGGCCGGCAGGCAGTGCAGCGCGACGGCGTCGGCAGCGGCGCGATCCATCAGCGCGTCGTCCACGCGGTAGGGGGTCAGAGCCGCGACGCGGGCGCTCTCATCGCCCTCGTCGCCCATCGACACCCAGGTGTCGGTGTAGAGGGCCCGCGCGCCCGCCACCGCCTCCACCGGATCGGTGACCACGCGCGCGCCGCCGCCGCGCTCGCGCCCCATCCGGTCGGCCCACGCCACGATCTCGGGGTCGGGCGTGTAGCCCTCCGGGCATCCGGCGGTGACGCGCATCCCGGTAAGGGCGCCGACGACCATGAGCGACACGCAGCAGTTGTTGCCGTCGCCCAGGTAGGCGACCGACAGGCCGGACAGGTCGCCGAACCGCTCGCGCAGCGTCAGCGCGTCGGCGAGGGCCTGGCAGGGGTGGTGCTCGTAGGTGAGGCCGTTGATCACCGGCACGTCCGCGTGGCGGTCAAGCTCTTCGAGCGTCGCGTGCGGCCCCGTGCGCAGCATCATGGCGTCGACCATCCGGCTCATCACCTTCCCGGTGTCCTCGATGGACTCCCCGCGGCCGAGCTGCATGTCGTCCGACGACAGGACCATCGCCGTCCCGCCGAGGTGGGCGATGCCCGTGGCGAACGAGACGCGCGTGCGCGTGGACGGGCGCTCGAAGATCAGGGCGACCACGCGGCCGGCGAGGTGGCGCGGCCAGAGCGGGCGCGGTGTCGCCTTGAGCTCAAGCGCGGTGTCGAGGAGGGCGGCCACCGACTCGGGTGAGTGGTTCCGCAGCGTCAGCAGCGAGCGGCCGGCGAGGTCGGGATGGGGTGTGAACGGTGCCATGTCGGGCGGAGAGTGTACTGCCGCCATGCGCCGCGTGGCCCCCGATCCGCGCGCGCCGAGCCGTCCGAGCGGCGGTCTAATCTGAACGTCCATCGACTACCCGGCCGATCACCCGCGGAGCGACCTGCGCTCCGGCCACGATGGACACCGCGCCGCGCCCGCCGTGGCGCGCCGGCGTATCGCGCTTCTCGTGCTGGCCCTCGCGGTCCCGTCGGTCCTCGTGCTCGCCGGCATCACGGCCGCGTGGCCGCTCTTCGCGCTGCCCCTTGCGGTGGCGGTGCCGCTGGGCGGGTTGCCGGGCCTCGTCGGGTCGGTCGCCGCCGCCGGGTGCGCCATCACCGTGGCGTCCGGCAGGCCGGGCGTCGACGGCGCCGCCATGGCTCTCGGCCTCGGCGCGTTCGTCGCCGCGGGCATCGTGGTGGGCATCGGCCACGCGGTGCAGAGCGCAGCCGCCGAGCGGGCCCGTTCGGTCGACTTCAACGACCGCCTCACCGCCGTTGCCAGCGACGAGTTCTTCCTCGACGCGCTGGAGCGCGAGTCGGCCCGAGCGGAGCGATACGGCACGCCCCTGTCGCTGGTCGTCCTCGACATGGACCGGTTCACCGACTTCAACCGGCGTTTCGGCGCCGTGGCCGGCGACCGCATGATCGAGGCGGCGGGCGAGGCGATCCGCGCCCTTGCGCGCCGCTCCGACATCGCCGCCCGCCTCGACGGCGGTCAGTTCGCGCTGCTGGTCCCCGGTAACGAGCAGGAGGCTGCCGCCCTGGCGCAGCGCATCCTGCGCGCGGTCACCACCCTGCGGGTCCCGGCATCACGCGGTCGCCAGGCCGACGCCACCATGTCGGCGGGCATCGCCACCCACGAGGCGGGCGACGACCGCGAGGGCACGGCCCTGCTCGACCGGGCCGAGCGCGCCCTGGACGACGCGAAGGCCGGCGGCCGGAACCGCGTCACCGTGTTCTCGCCGGAGCTCCGTCGCTGGGCGTCGACGGCGGCCTGACGGCGGCCGAGACCGCCGCGGCGCCGACAGCGGCGGCGCCGGCGATGAGGTGCAGCGCGATTAGGGCACGGTCGCGCGCGAACATGGCCGATGCGGAGTCGTCCACCAGCACCCCCGCGAGCCCCCAGGCGATGAGGAGCAGGCCGGTCACCGCCAGGTAGAGCCGCGCCCGCGGCGGAGTGGTCGCCAGCGGCGCGCCCACCAGGCCGATCGCCAGCCACGCCAGGGAGGTGCCCGGCGAGACCGTGAACACGAGCAACTCCTCGGTCGAGTCGAGCGATGTCCGCAGGGCCGCGAGGATGCCCAGCGCCAGGAACAGGGCGGTGATGATCTGCGCGGCGCCCATGGCGGCGCGGTCCGGCGGTGCGAGCGGCGTCTCGGGGCTCATCGCGCCGACACGCTAGCGTCCCGGCATCAGACGCGTCACCGCCTCCGCCGCCGCCACGCCCAGGGCGGCGCCCGCGAGGATGTCGGCCGGCTCGTGCTCCGCGCAGATCACGCGGCCGGAGAGGCCCGCCAGCGCGGCGGTGCCGAGCGCCGCCCCGAACCTCGCATCGCGGCGCCCCGCCGCGTACGCGATGGCGACGGCCGCCGCCGCGTGGCGGCTCGGGAACCCTCCATCGGCCCTCGCCCCCGGCCGCCGCCGGTCGATCCGATCGCGCAGGGCGCGCGCCACGAGTGCGGCGAGCACGCCGGCGGCACCCATCCGCACACCCGCCCCGCGGGTCCCCGGCATCACCACCATGACGGCCACCAGCACCCGGAACGCCGGCGACAGCGCGCGCGCCGCGACGGCCGCCCACGCATCGGCGGGCGCGTGAGCCCGGGCGCGGGCGC
Organism: Thermoleophilia bacterium; assembly: GCA_046569985.1. Lineage (GTDB taxonomy): Bacteria > Actinomycetota > Thermoleophilia > Miltoncostaeales > Miltoncostaeaceae > JAVJSF01. Next base: position 5,087 of record JBKHVQ010000149.1, read on the forward strand.
GGATGGCGCGGCCCAGACGGCGGTCGCGCAGCGCGAGAGCGGTGAGGAGCGCGGGTCGGGCCGGAGGCGCCACGGCCGCCACATTACCCGCCATAATCCCCACGTGAGCGCGCTCGAATCCCGCGTCGCCGGCCACTGCCGCCGGCATGACCTCCTGCCCGCCGGGCTCCCGGTCCTGGCGCTCGTCTCCGGCGGCCCCGATTCGATGTGCATGCTCGATGTGCTCCTGCGCGTCCACGACGGCCCCGTGGGCGTGCTGTCGATGGACCACGGCCTGCGGGCGGCGGCCGCCGGGGAGGTCGGGATGGTCACCCGCCACGCCCGCGCCGCGGGCTGCGCGGTGCACACCGAGTCGCTCGCCGTCGCGGCGGGCCCCGGCCTCCAGGAGCGGGCGCGCGACGCCCGCCTGGCCTGCGCGACCCGGGTTGCCGCCGAGCATGGCTACGCGCGCATCGCCGTCGGCCACACGGCCTCCGACCAGGCCGAGACCGTCCTCTTCCGCATCGCTCGCGGCACCGGGCGCGCCGGCGCCGCCGGCATGGCGCCCCGCCGCGGGCCGTTCGTGCGCCCGCTGCTGTGCGTGTCGCGCGCCCAGACGCGCGCCTGGTGCCTCGACCGGGGCATCCCGGTTGTCGATGACCCCTCCAACGACGATCGCGCCTTCGGGCGCGTCCGCGTGCGCCATGACCTGCTGCCGGCCCTCGAGGGCATCCATCCGGACGCCCACCGGCATGTGGCGCATCTGGCCGAACTGCTGCGCGACGAGGGGGAGGTGCTGGCGCCCCTGATCGACGAGGCGTGGGCCCGCTGCGCCCGGCACGGGGGCCTCGACGCCGGCGCGCTCGCCGCAGAGCCGGCGGCGATGGCGCGCCTGCTGGTGCGCCGCCTCGTCGCCGAGGCGCGTCTGCCCGCCGCGGCCGGGGAGCGCGTCCATGTGGAGCGCGCGCTCGATGTCGCGCGCGAGGGGGGCCGCGTCACCGTTCCCGGTGGCGGGGGCCTGGCGCGGGAGCGCGGGACGCTCGTCGCCTTCGGCCCGGCCGCGGCCGACCCCGAGGCGGTGGAGCTGCCGGTGCCGGGCAGCGCGCGCTGCGGTGGGTACGACCTGCATGCCGCTCCGGGGCGCGCCGGTCACCCGCGGCCGGACGAGGTGGCCGTGACGGTCGACGGCCCGTTCGAGGTCCGCCCGCCGCGTTCCGGCGACCGGCTGAGCCTGCCGGGGGGCGGGCGGCGTGCCGTCGGACGCCTCCTGGCCGACGCGGGGGTCGCGGCGCGCCTGCGGCCGCAGGTGCCGGTCGTCGCCACGGGCGACCGGGTCGTGTGGGTGGTCGGCCACCGCGCCGCCGCCGACATGCTGGCCGTCCCCGGTTCGCCGGCGCTGGTGCTGCGCGCGGGGCGTGCCGCATGAGCCCGCACGATGGCGGCATCGGCGAGGTGATCATCTCCGAGGGGGCCCTCCAGGCCCGCGTCGACGAGCTGGCCGCGGAGATCTCGGCCGACTACGACGGGCGCGAGCTGCTCGTGATCGGCGTTCTCAAGGGCGCGGTCTTCTTCATCGCCGATCTCGTCCGCCGGCTGGAGGTGCCGTGCGAGATCGACTTCATGGACCTGTCCTCGTACGGCGGCTCCACCCACTCCTCGGGCGTCGTCCGGATCCTCAAGGACCTCGACATCTCGATCGCCGGGCGTGACGTCCTCGTGGTCGAGGACGTGATCGACTCCGGGCTGACGCTCTCCTCCCTGATGAAGAACCTCGCCGCGCGCGGGCCGGCCTCCCTGGAGATCTGCACCCTGCTCACCAAGCCCGGGCACCGGCGACTGACCATCGAGGCCCGCTACATCGGATTCGAACTGCCCGATGTCTTCGTGATCGGATACGGCCTGGACCACGCCGAGCGCTACCGCAACCTGCCCTACATCGCGGCGTTCTCGGATCCCGGCGCATGATCGCCGGGCCCCCGCGGCCCCGGTGGGCCGGCCGCGCTATCCTCGCTCAATGGACGTGACCGTGATGACCTTCGCAAGCCGCCGGGCGGAGGGTCGTCCGTGAACAAGTTCCTCAAGAGTGCTGCGTTTCCGATTGTGATCGTGATTTTGTTGGTGTTTGTGGCGCAGCGGTTGGTGGTGTCGGGGGATGAGGGGCCGCCGGCGCCGACCTATGACCAGTTTGTGGTGGATTTGCGGGCGGGTGAGGTGGCGTCGGGGACGATGCGGGTGGATCGTCAGGAGATCGAGGTGACCCCGAAGGAGGGGGAGGCGTATTCGACGGGGTATCCGGCGGAGGCCTCGGAGGCGTTGGTCGCTGATTTCGCGGCGGCTTCGACGCCGTTGACGGTGAAGCCGGTGGCGCAGACTCCGTGGTGGTCGAGTTTGATTTGGTTGTTGCCGTTTGTGTTGTTCATCGGGTTTTGGCTGTTTTTGATGAACCGGATGCAGGGCGGCGGCTCGAAGGTGATGAGTTTCGGTAAGAGCCGGGCGAAGCGGATGGCGGCGGATGCTCCGAAGGTGACTTTCGCGGATGTGGCGGGGGCGCGGGAGGCGGTGGAGGAGTTGCATGAGATCAAGGAGTTTTTGGAGAACCCCAAGAAGTTTCAGGCGTTGGGGGCGAGGATCCCCAAGGGGGTGTTGTTGTTTGGTCCGCCGGGGACCGGGAAGACCTTGTTGGCGCGGGCGGTGGCCGGTGAGGCGGGGGTGCCGTTCTTTTCGATTTCCGGGTCGGATTTTGTGGAGATGTTTGTGGGGGTGGGTGCCTCTCGGGTGCGGGATCTGTTTGAGCAGGCCAAGCAGTCCAGTCCGTGCATCATTTTCATCGATGAGATCGATGCGGTGGGTCGGCATCGGGGGGCGGGGTTGGGTGGTGGGCATGATGAGCGTGAGCAGACTTTGAACCAGTTGTTGGTGGAGATGGATGGGTTTGAGGCCAAGGACAATGTGATTTTGATCGCGGCGACCAACCGGCCTGACATTCTGGATCCGGCCCTGTTGCGGCCGGGGCGGTTTGATCGTCAGATTGTGGTGGATCGCCCGGATCGTGAGGGCCGCGCGCAGATTTTGCGGGTGCATACCAAGGGCAAGCCGATCGCCCCGGATATCGATTTGGAGACCTTGGCGGGGCAGACTCCGGGGTTCACGGGGGCGGATCTGGCGAACCTGGTCAACGAGGCGGCCCTGTTGGCGGCCCGTAAGTCCAAGCGGGTGATCGGGCAGGTGGAGTTGGAGGAGGGGATCATGCGTGTGATCGCGGGTCCCGAGAAGAAGTCTCGCCTGTTGTCGGAGCGTGAGCGGGTGGTGACCGCTTATCACGAGATGGGTCATGCCTTGGTGGGGCATTTCTTGCCGAATGCCGATCCGGTGCACAAGATCAGTGTGGTGTCGCGTGGTCAGGCGTTGGGGTACACGATCTCGATGCCGGAGGCCGACACGTTTTTGACGACGCGCGCGCAGCTTGAGGACACGATGGCGATGACTTTGGGTGGTCGGGCCGCCGAGGAGTTGGTGTTTGATGAGATCACCACCGGGGCGGCGAATGATCTGGAGAAGGTGACTGCGACCGCCAAGCAGATGACGATGCGTTTCGGTATGTCGGATAAGTTGGGTCCGCGGGTGTTGGGTCACAATCAGGGCGCGCCGTTTCTGGGTCGGGATATGCATTCGGAGCCCGATTACTCGGATGATCTGGCGCGCACGATCGATGCGGAGATCCGTCGTCTGATCGATGAGGCCCATCAGCGGGCGCGTGACATCCTCACCGAGCATCGCACCCAGTTGGAGGGGATCTCCCGGGTTCTGTTGCGTCGTGAGACGATTGAGCGTGAGGAGTTCTTGGCGTTGTTGGAGGGCGTCCCGGAGGCGCGGGTGTTTGCCGAGCGTGATGCCAAGGCGGCGCGTGAGGCGGCCGAGCGTGAGCGGGCGGCGGCGGGTGAGGCCGGTGGGGGGCGGGCGCGTGCCCCGCATGCGGCGCGTCCGGGGGAGCCGCTGGCAGAAGGGTAGGAACCAGAACCCGGCGGCCCGCCGCGCGGCGCGCGAGCCGTCCTGTGTGCCGGGCTCTGCGCGGGTACGCTTGGCCCATCGCCGAGCCGCTCGCCT
>JBKHVQ010000150.1:0-2226 GCA_046569985.1 Thermoleophilia bacterium
CGATCGCCGCGCCGTCGCCGATCACCGCGCCCGGCTCCACGCGGGCGCCGGCGCCGATGCTCACCCGCGCGCCGATGATGGCGCCCGCCAGTTCCGCGCCTTCGCCGACCAGCGCCCTGTCACCGACGACACTGCCCTCGATGCGCGCGCCCGCCCCCACCGCGGCGGCCGCGCCGACACACGACAGGTCGTCGATCTCGGCGCGCCGCCCCAGCCGCACCAGGGGCCCCACGTACGCGCCGCCGGCGCGCGACTCGGTGTGGATGCGGCCCGACAGCACATCGTGGCTCGCCGCCAGGTACGAGACCGGGGTGCCGATGTCGCGCCAGTAGCAGTCGCTGGGGTAGCCGAACAGGTGCCCGTCGGCGGCCGCCCACGGGAAGATCTCGCGCTCGATGGAGCAGGCCACCCCCACCGGGATGCCGTCGACGACGGAGCGCTCGAGCACGTAGGTGCCCGCGTTGATGCGGAAGGGCTCGCCGGGGCGCAGCTGATCGGCGCCCGGCTTCTCCACGAACTCCTCCACCGAGGAGTCGTCGCGCAGGCGCACCAGGCCGAACGCCGACGGGTCGTCGACCGGGGTCAGCGCGATCGTGCCGTGGGCGCCCAGCTCACGGTGGCGCGCGACCATCGCGGTGAGGTCGAGGTCGGTCAGGATGTCGCCGTTGAGCACCAGCACGGGGCCGTCGCCGACGAGCCCGGAGGCGTTGCGGATGGCGCCGGCGGTGCCCAGCGGCTCCGGGTCGACCACGTAGCGCAGCCGCATGCCCAGCAGCGAGCCGTCGCCGAAGTGCGCGCGCAGGGCGTCGGGCCGGTAGCCGCACGAGAAGACCACGTCGCGCACGCCGTGCCGGCGCAAGAGGTTCAGCTGATGCTCGACGAAGGGCCGGTCGACCAGGGGCATCATCGGCTTCGGGCGCGTGTCGGTGAGGGGGCGGAGGCGGCGGCCCTCGCCACCCACCAGGATGATCGCCTGCATGCTCAGGCCTTCGCCGTCGCGGCCGGGGAGTCGACCGCCGACGGGAGGCGGCCGATGCCCTCCATCAGGAAGCCGAGGTCGGCCATGCGCGCAGGGTCGAGGGCGTTGCGCCCGTCGATCACGACCGGCGTGCGCATCCGCTCGCGCGCCGCCGCCCAGTCCATCTGCACGAGTTGCTTCCACTCGGTCACGAGCACCGCGGCGTCGGCGCCGGCGAGCGCGTCGAGCGCCGACGGCGCCATCTCGACCCCGCCCAGGTGCGTCGAGTCGGTCACGACGGGGTCGTAGGCCACGACGGCGACCCCCTCGGCCAGCAGGCGGGCGGCGAGCACGAGGCTGGCGGCCTCGCGCATGTCGTCGGTCTCGGGCTTGAACGCGAGCCCCAGCAGCGCCACCCGGCGCCCCTCCAGGGCCCCCAGGTGCTTCTTGAGCTTTCCGATCACGCGGCGCTTCTGCAGCTCGTTGACCTCGATGACCGAGGTGAGCAGCTGGAAGTGGTACCCGGAGTTACCGGCGAGCTGCTTGAGCGCGGTGACATCCTTCGGGAAGCAGCTGCCCCCGAAGCCGACCCCCGCGCGCAGGAACGCCGAGCCGATGCGCCGGTCGAGACCCATGCCGCGGGCCACGACCTCCACGTCGGCGCCGACCTCCTCGCAGACGTTCGCGATCTCGTTGATGAAGCTGATCTTCGTGGCGAGGAACGCGTTCGAGGCGTACTTGACCATCTCGGCGGAGGGCACGCTGGTGCGCACGATCGGCGCATCGAGCGGCGCGTACAGCGCGGCGACGCGGTCGCCGTGGCGCGGGTCGAAGTCGCCGATCACGACGCGGTCGGGAGCGAGGAAGTCCTCGATCGCCGCGCCCTCCTTGAGGAACTCCGGGTTGGAGCAGTAGCCGACATGGCTCATGCCGCGCGCGTCGAGCTCGGCCCGCACACGCTCACCGGTGCCGACCGGCACCGTGCTCTTCATCACCAGGATGTGGCGCGCGTCGGCGCCGACGCGCTCGAGCTCGGTCACCACCGACATGACCCGCGACAGGTCGGCGTCGCCGGAGTAGGTGGGCGGCGTGTCGACCGCGATGAACACGACATCCGAGGCGTCGAGCATCTCGGCAAGCGACAGCGTGTAGGTCAGGCGCTCCCCGTGCTCGGCCATCAGCGCGTCGAGGCCGGGCTCGTAGATCGGCACGCGCCCCTCGCGCAGCGCCTCCACCTTGCCGGCGTCGATGTCGCGCAGGGTCACCGT
>JBKHVQ010000151.1:0-9867 GCA_046569985.1 Thermoleophilia bacterium
GCGCCCCATGAAGAGGATGCGCGGCGGCCCGGCGGGCCGGGACGTGCCGGGGGCAGCGGGTGGTAGAGGTCGCAGTCCACCCCGTTGGGGATGATGTCGAACGGGTGATCGAAGTACGGCCGCATCGCGGTGATGCAAGCCTCGGAGACGGCGATCAGCCGGTCGGTGCGGGCGATCGTGCTGCGCACATACGAGAAGAAGATGCGGTACGCCCAGTGCCCGCCCTCGAAGTAGGTGTGGAAGGTGCCCACGTTGACGGGCGCCTCCGAGGAGCGCAACGCGAACAGGCAGAGGGTGGGCGGCGCCATGCCCTGGGCGTGGACCACATGGGCCCCCCGCAGGGCGCGCGCGACGCGGTGCTTCAGGCCCAGGCCGACGCTGACGCGCGCGATCGAACCGTTGGAGACCACCGGCACCGACCAGCCCATCCGCGCGGTCTCGTAGCCGTGGCGCAGGCGGTTCTCGGCGTCGATGGCGCGCGCCCGCCGCCGCGCCCCGAGAGGTGCCCGGCTGGTGATCACCCGAACCCGGTGGCCGCGGGCCGCCAGCTCCCGGCTGAGATTGTGGACGTGCTCGGGAACGCCGCCCAGCACCGGGTAGGCGTACTCGGTGACCATCGCGATGCGCAACCGCGAGGCGCGGTGGATCGCCTCGGACCCGGTGCTCACGGGCGGTAGCGCCACGGCGCCGGCATGGTGCGCGTGAGGGGGGCGACGATGAGCAACCCGAGGCCGACGGCGACCGCCCCGCCGACGGCGTCGAGCCACCAGTGGTTCGCCGTCGCCATCACCGCGAAGATCATGATCGGCGGCCACGTGAGGATCAGCCAGCGCCACGGCGACGGCTTGAGCATCCAGAAGAGGGACAGCCCCATCAGCAGCGCCAGGCCGCAGTGCATCGACGGCATCGCCGCGTACTCGTTGCGGAACACCTGGAACCAGTCGAGTGCGCCCCCCAGACGCAGGGCCTCCGCGGTCGGGTCCTCCCGGCCGTGCTCCGTGAACCGCGGCGGGGCGAGCGGGTAGAGCCAGTAGCCGATGACCGCCACCATCGACGAGGTCCAGAACCAGTTGCGGAAAGCGGCGAAGTACCGCCGCCGGAAGAACCAGGTCCAGGTGAACATGAAGACGTAGCCGCCCACATAGGCGAGCGTGTAATACCAGGTGGCGAGGAACTCGACGACCGGGTTCGCCATCGTCCACTCGTGGATGTCCGCTTCGACGAAGAGCCCCAGGGCCTCCTCGGCGTCCACGATGTCGGCCGCGTTCCCGAAGGCCGTGTCGATACCGGGACCGCTCGGCGCGACGAGCCCGCGCAGCAACTCATAGATGACCATGAGCGCCAGGAAGCACAGGACCTCGGCCCAGATGGGCCAGTCGGCCCTCCATGCCCGGCTCACGAAGTCGGTGCGGGTGCGTGTGGCGACCGTCACGGCGGGCCACCGTAGCACCCCGCCCCGGCCGGATGAGGCGCCGGGGGGCTCTGCTACTCTCGCCCCGCCCGGAAGCCCCCGGCTCCGGTCCCGAACAGCCCTGCGAAAGATGGGTGCGCACGCGAATGTCCGGCCTGCTCCTGCCGATCTACATCATCATCTTCATCGGCCTTATCTACCTGGTCGGTGTGCGTCCACAGCAGAAGCGCCGCAAGGAGCTCGAGGCGATCATGTCCAGATTGCAGCCGGGAGCCGAGATCGTGACCGTGGCGGGTATCTACGGCACCGTCACCGAGGTCGAGGAGGGGGACACCGTCCTGCTCGAGGTGGCGGAAGACATCGACATCCGCATCGCCAAGGCGGCGATCGCGCGCGTCGTCACCCCCGCGACAGTGGATGACGACACCCTCAGCGCCGACACGGACGACTAGGGCCCCGCGATGAGACGCGCGGTCCTCCTCCTCGCCATCGTCATCGGGCTGGTCGCGGCTTCGGCCGTGGCCATCGCCGTGAAGCCCGCGGTGCTGGGCCTCGACCTGCAGGGCGGCGTCGAGGTGGTCCTCCAGGGGCAGCCCACCGACGAGTCCGAGGTCACGCCCGAGGCGATCGACCGGTCGGTCGAGATCATCCGCAGCCGTGTCGACGCGTTCGGCGTCGCCGAGCCCGAGATCCAGACCCAGGGCAGCGACCAGATCGTCGTCGCACTGCCGGGCGCCGACAACCCCGAGCAGGTCGTCAACGACCTGATCCAGCCGGCGCAGCTGGTCTTCATCAACTTCAGCCAGAACGTCGTCCCGCCCGTGGAGGGCGAGACCGACCTGCTGAAGGCGATCCGGACCGCGCAGCGCACCGAGCCCGACAACGATCGCGGCACGCGCACGCTCTACGCGCTCGACAAGCAGACCAACGCCTACATCGCCGGCCCCGAGGTCACGCGGATCGCGCTGGAGGAGTCGCTGCCGCGCGGCACCGAGCTCGCCGACGTGCGGGTCGAGGCCGTCCCAAAGGGGCTGTTCCTCGCCTTCCAGGAGCAGGCCGAGCTGCAGACGCGCGAGAACTCGACCGTGCGCCGCAGCTGGCTGGTGTTCCAGAACAACCCGGGCCTCACCGGGCGCGATGTCACCGAGGCGCGCAGCACGCTCGACACGGGCGGCACCAACGAGCCGATCGTGACGATGCAGTTCACCGACGAGGGGCGCCAGGCGTTCGCCGACATCACGCGCCAGCTCGCGCTCGACGGCAGCGTGCGCGGCGAGCTCCAGAGCTTCGCGATCATCCTCGACGGCGAGGTCGTCTCGGCGCCGACGATCGACTACGAGCAGTACCCGTTCGGCATCGACGGCCGCAACGGGGCGCAGATCCAGGGCAACTTCAGCCGCGGCGAGGCCGACACCCTCGCCAAGCAGATCAACTCCGGTGCCCTTCCGATCACCCTGGAGGTGATCAGCCAGAAGCAGGTCTCGGCGACGCTGGGCAAGGAGTCGCTCGATCAGGGCCTGATCGCGGGGGTCGCGGGCCTGATCCTGGTGATGCTCTTCCTGATCGGCTACTACCGCTTCCTCGGCCTGATCGCCGCGATGGCGCTGCTGATGTACGCCGTCCTGCTGTACGCCGTGATCGTGCTCGTGCCGATCACGCTGACCCTGCCGGGCATCGCGGGCATCATCCTCACGATCGGCGTCGCCTCGGATGCGAACGTCGTGATCTTCGAACGCGTGCGGGAGGAATCCCGCGCCGGCAAGACCCCGCGGGCCGCGATCCTCGCCGGCTACCGCAAGGGCATCACGGCCATCATCGACGCCAACGTCGTCACCATGGCGACCGCCGCGATCCTGTTCCTGTTCGCGACCGCCGGCGTCAAGGGCTTCGCGTTCACGCTCCTCATCGGGACGATCCTGTCGCTGTTCACCGCCGTCGTGGCGACGCGCGCCGTGTTCAACGTCCTCGCCGAGACGCGCTTCCTGCGCGACGACCGCTACATGGCGCTCAACCAGCGCGAGATCCGGTGGAAGATGGACTTCGTCGGCCGCTGGAAGCTGTGGCTGGCGATCTCCTTCATCCCGCTGGTCCTCGGCGCCGCCTGGATCGGGGTCAACGGCCTCAACCTGGGTCTGGACTTCACGGGCGGCACGCGCATCACCACCAGCTTCGAGGAGCAGCCGGGCGAGACCGCCGTCCGGGCGCTGTTCGCCGAGCAGGGATTCACCGACGCCCGCATCCAGGCCACCACCGAGACCATCGACGGAGAGGACCTGCGCGGGTTCCAGGTGCAGGTGCGCGACCTCCAGCCCGATGAGCTGGCCGACGTCAAGCGCGCGCTCGACTCGAGTTTCGGCGTCAACGAGGACACCTACCAGGTCGAGACCGTGGGGCCGGTCTTCGGCGAGCAGATCGTGCGCAACGCGATCTGGGCGATCCTCCTGAGCTTCATCGTGCTGGTCGTCTACCTGACGATCAGGTTCGAGTACAAACTCGCGCTGCCCGCGCTGCTCTCGGTGGTGCAGGATGTCGCCTTCGCGATCTCCGTCTACTCCCTGACGGGCCGTGAGGTGACCAGCGCCACGGTGGCCGCGCTCCTCGCGATCCTGGGGTACTCGCTGTACGACGTCGTGATCGTCTTCGACCGCATCCGCGAGAACGTGCCGCTGATGCGCAAGTCGTCGTACCGGCAGATCGTGAACCGCTCGGTCCACGAGACCCTCAACCGCTCCCTGATCACGAGCCTCACCACGCTCATCCCCCTCGTGGTGCTCTACTTCTTCGGCGGCGACACCCTCAAGGACTTCGCCTTCGCCCTGATCGTGGGCATCATCAGCGGCGGCGTCTCGTCGATCGTCATCTCCGCGCCGCTGGCCGCCATCTGGAAGGACCGTGACCCCGAGTACCGCAAGAAGGCGACCAAGGCCGAGCGCCGCGCGGCGGCTCGCGTCGGCTCGGACGCCGACGTCGTCGATCTCGACGTGCTCGAACGGGCGGAGGCCGGCCTGGCGGCCGAGCTCGCCATCGAGGAGGGGATCGAGCCCGAGCCGCGGGCCCTCACGTCCGGCTCCCGCCGGGATGAGGGGCGGATCGCCGAGGAGGAGCCGGTGGCGGATGACCCGTCCCGCGCCGGCGACGATGACAGCGCGACGGATGTGGAGGACAATGAGCCCGCGGACGCAGCGGAGGGCGAGGTTCACTCCGAAGGTGCCCCATCCGGCGAGCCCACCCCTGACGGGGAGCCCCCGGTGGGCGCATCGGGCCGGCGCCGCCGCGAGTCGCCGGGATCGGCGCGCCCGCGCCGTCACCAACAGGTTCAGAGGAGGAAGCGCCGATGACCAGCGTCCGGGACGGAATCGAGCAGGCGGTGCTGATCTCGATCGGCGCCGCCGCGATCACGCGCGAGCGGGCCGAGGCGGCCGTCGCCGACCTGGTCCGCCGCGGCCAGCTCGGCAGCGAGGAGGGCAAGAAGGTCGTCGATCGCATGATGACCACTGTGCGCCCCGGCGAGGGCTCGCCCGCGAGCACCCTGGTCAACCGCATCGAGGGCGGCATGCAGGGCGTGCTGCGCGAGTTCGGCGTCGTCACCCGCGCCGAGCATGAGGACCTGGTGATGCGGCTGGCGGAACTCGAGCACCGGATCGCGCTGATCGAGAAGGGCCCGCGCGAGCCGTCCGGCGGCGCCGAGGCGCCTCCCGGCGGCGGGCAGGAGCCCTTCACCGCGTAGCGGCCGGGGATCGGGGGTCGCATCCGCGACCCCTGCTACCTTCCCGGCATGGCGCGAGGCGAACGGCGGCAGAACCTTGCGCGGATGGGCGAGATCGCCCAGGTGGCCGCGCGGCACGGCTTCGGGTACGTCTTCGGGCGCAAGGAGACCCACGGCACCGAGGGCGGCCCGAGCGGGCGCAATCGCGGCCGGCGGATGCGCGAGATGCTCGACGAACTCGGCCCCACGTTCGTCAAGTTCGGCCAGATCCTCGCCACGCGCCCCGACCTGGTGCCGGCCGACATCCTCGAAGAGCTCCGCGGGCTGCAGGACGATGTCAGCCCCGAGCCGTTCGAGCGGGTGCGGGAGGTGGTCGAGGGCGAACTCGGCCTGACCCTCGAGCAGGTCTTCGTCGAGTTCGATGAGCGCCCGATCGCCGCCGCCTCGATCGGGCAGGTGCACCGCGGGGTGCTGCCCGGCGGCACCGAGGTCGTCGTGAAGGTGCAGCGCCCGGACGCCGAGCGGCGCATCGAGGCGGACATCCAGTTGATGTACCAGGCCGCCCGCACCGCCACCCAGAACGTCCGCCGCCTGCAGATGTTCGACCTGGTGGGCATCGTCAACCAGTTCGCGCGCACCATCCGGCGTGAGCTCGACTACGGCATCGAGGCCCGCAACGCCGAGGTCATCGGGCGGCAGTTCGAGGGCGACGAGACGGTCAGCGTCCCGCGCATCCACTGGCGTCAGAGCACTTCGCGCGTGCTCACGATGGAGAGGGTCGAGGGCACATCCCTGGCCCACCTGGACCTCGCGGACTGGTCGCCGCAGGACCGCGCGCGCCTGGCGCACCGCATCACCGAGACCTGGATGCGGATGGTCTTCGTACACGGCTTCTTCCACGCCGACCCGCATCCGGCGAACATCCTGGTGCGCGACGCCGACCACCTGTCGCTGGTCGACTTCGGCATGACCGAGCAGCTCACCCAGCGCGACCGCGAGGCGATGGTGCGGCTGCTGCTCGATGTGCTCAGCGGCGACGCCGAGCGGCTTCCGCGGCGCCTGCGGGCCCTCGGTGTGCGCTACCCGCGCAGCCTCGAGGCCGAGCTGGCCGATCGGATCGCCGTGATCATGCAGCGCTACTCCAACGCGGCGCTGGGCGAGATCGACGCGCGCATGGTGATGCGCGAGACCTTCGAGACACTCTACAGGCTGAACATCAGCCTCCCCTCGCGCTTCGTGATGCTCGACAAGGCGATCGCGACCCTCGGCGGGGTGGCGCTGGCGATCGACCCCGAGATGAACGTGTTCGACGTCGCGCGGCCGTACGCGGTGCGCATGGCCGCCGGGCGCCTGCGCCCCGACCGCGTGGCCCAGCGTGCACGCGTCGACTCGGCTCGGTACGCCCAGGCGATCCTGGAGTACCCGTTCCAGGTCTCCGAGATCCTCGACGAGCTGAAGGAGGGCTCGTTCGAGGTCACGGTGCGGACCGATGCGGTCGACAAGGCGATGGAGGCCGCGCAATCGGCGCTGAACCGGCTGGCGCTCGCCATCGTCGCGGCCTCGCTGTTCGTCGGGGCGGCGCTGATCGCGGTGTTCACGCAGACCGACCGCTTCGTCGGCCTGGCCTGGGTCGCCGTTCCCGGCGTGATCATCGGTGCCGCGATCGTCGCCTGGATCGTGCTCGGCATCATCCGCAGCGGGCGCTGGTGAGCGCCGTGCCGCTCTGGCGCGCCGACCGGGTCGAGTTCGACAAGGTCGCCGCCGTCCAGGGCGCCCTCGGCGTGCCCGAGCCCCTCGCCTGGGCCCTGGTCCGGCGCGGGCTGGGCGACCCGGTGGTGGCACGCGAGTTCCTCGCCGCGGACGGCCCTCTGGCGCCCCCGGAGGCCATCGCCGGCCTGCCCGAGGCGGCCGAGCGCATGCTGCGCGCCATCGACCGGCGCGAGCGGATCGTGGTGCACGGTGACTACGACTGCGACGGGGTGGTGTCGACCACGCTCATGGTGGGCGCCCTGCGGGCCCGCGGGGCCGATGTCGGGCACGTGCTGCCCAGCCGCTTCAGCGAGGGGTACGGGGTCGCCGAGGCGACCGTCGACCGCCTGGCCGACGAGGGCTGCCGCCTGCTGGTCTGCGTCGACTGCGGCACCTCGGCCGTGGACGCCCTCCGGCGCGCGGTCGACCTGGGCATGGAGGCGATCGTCCTCGACCACCATCTCGCCGGGGGTGCGCGCCCGCCGGCCCTGATCGCCAACCCCGCCCTGGGGCGCCCCGCGCCCGACCTGCCGGCCGCCGCGGGCGTGGTGCACGGGGTGATCCGCGCCCTCGCCGAGCGCTCCCCGGGGGGCGTCCTCGACCCCGAGCCCGAGGCCGACCTCGACCTGGTCGCCCTCGCCACCGTCGCCGACGCGGTGCCTCTGGTGGGCGACAACCGCCGCATGGTGGTCCGGGGGCTGGAGCGGATGCGCCGCGCGCCGCGACCCGGTATCGCCGCCCTCTGCACCGTGGCCGGGGTGGAGCCGCGGACTCTGACCGCGCGCGGCCTCGGCTTCACGATCGCCCCATGCATCAACGCCGCCGGCCGGCTGGCGCATCCCGACCGCGCCCTTGAGTTGCTGATGGCACGCGATGAGGAGACGGCGCTCCCCATCGCGCGCGAACTCTGGGAACTGAACGGCGAGCGGCGCGAGGTGGAGCGCGCCATCGTGGAGGAGGCCATCGCGATGTTCGAGGCCGAGCCGCCCGCGATCCGCTCCGCGGGGGTGATCGTCGCGGCGGGCGACGGCTGGCACGAGGGCGTCGTCGGAATCGTGGCCTCCCGTCTGGTGGAGCGGTTCGAGCGCCCGGCGATCGTGATCGCCCGCGACGGCGACCGGGGGAAGGGATCGGGCCGCAGCCTGCCCGGGGTCGATCTCCATGCGATGGTGGGCGGCGCGTGCGGTGCGCTGGGGCGCTGGGGCGGCCACGCAGGCGCCATCGGCCTGGAGCTTCCCTGCTCGCGCATCGCCGAGTTCCGCGAGGACCTGATCCGCGCGGCCGAGGGGCTGCGCGGCGTGATCGACCGGGCCCGGGTGCGCACCGTGGACGCCGTGGCCGGGTGCCCCGACCTGACGCTGGAGACCGCCGAGGCGCTGGACGCGCTGGCCCCCTTCGGCCGCGGCAACCCGCCGGTGCGGATCGCGGTGCCGGCTGCCCGCATCGAGTCGCCGCAGGCGGTGGGGCAGGGCAAGCATCTGCAGGTGCGCCTGACGGCCGGCGGGGCGCACGCCCGCGGGATCGGCTTCCAGATGGGCGCCCGGGCGCGGGGCCTCGACATCGAGGCGCGCCACGATGCCGTGATCGCCCTCGAGGTGGAACGCTGGCAGGGCGTGGTGGGGCCCCGCGTCGGCCTCCGGGCATTGGACCCGCTCCCGCCCGGCGACCGCGCATGGGTGGAGCCCTGCGGGATCGAATCGGCCGAACGGGGCGGCCTGACCCGGGAGGACGTGCTCGACGGCCCCGGTGATCCGGCCGCGGTGCCCGCCCCGGCCCCGCCCCGCGGGGTGCGCGACCTGCGCGGCACCGCGGCCGCCATCGCCACGATCACCGCCCTCGCCGGGGCCGACAGGGGTGTCGCGGTGGTCGTCGCGGATCTCGCCCGGCGGCGCAGCGCCCTCGCGGATGTGATCGCCCCGGCCCGGACGGGGGTGGAGTTGGTGCTCGCGGTGGACGGCCGCATGAGCGCCACGGCCGTGGACGCGCGCCTGCGGACGGCCGACGGCGTGTCTTCGGTCATCGCCCTGGACTACGCCGCCCTCGCCGCCGCCCCGCTGCCGGCGGACATCCACCTCGCACTGCTCGACCCGCCCACCTGTCCCGAGCACGATGCCGCCCTGCGCGCCGCCGCCGCGGGCCGCTGGCTGCACGTGCTGTGGGGCGAGGAGGACGCCGAGGTGGCCGCCGCCGCCGCGCGGGACGAGTGGCGGGTCCGCGACGCCGCGGCACACGTCTGGCGTGCGCTCGGCGACGGGGCGGAGCGCCCGTTCGGCGCCGGACTCGACCGGCTGCTTCTCGGTTCCGAGGGCCCGATCCGCCCGCCCCGCATCGTCGCGCGCGCCATGAGGGCCCTCGTGGAGGTCGGGCTGCTGGTGGTGGCCGGGGACACGGTGTGCGGGCGCCCCGACGCCGGTCGGCGCGATCTGGGGGAGTCGCCCACCGCGCGCATGTGCGCCGATCGCCTCGATGCCGCGCTCGTCCGATGCGCCGCCTGGCAAGGCATCGAGGTGCCCCGCGCCGGGTCCCTCCTTGTGACACGCGATATCGTCCATACATGAGCGGATCGTCGACAACCCGCATCTCCCGTCCCGCCCCCGGGGGCCATCGCCGTGGCCAGTAAGGAGATCTCCGACCTGGACCTCCTGGTCACCGATGGCGCGCCCGAACTCGCCGAGGTGATCGCGGAGCTGACGGCCCACCACCCGGATGTCGATCCCGAGGCGATCCGCCGGGCGTACCGCTTCGCCGAGGATCACCACCGCGAGCAGCTGCGCCACTCGGGTGAGCCGTACATCACGCACCCGCTCGGTTGCGCGCGCATCTGCGCCGGGCTGGGGCTCGGTGCAACGTCGGTGATCGCCGCCCTCCTGCACGACACCGTCGAGGACACCACCGCCACGCTCGAGGACATCGAGCGGGAGTTCGGATCCGAGGTCGCCCTGGTGGTCGACGGGGTCACCAAGCTGTCGAAGATCCATTTCGACAGCAAGGAGGAGCACCA
>JBKHVQ010000152.1:0-2177 GCA_046569985.1 Thermoleophilia bacterium
CGGCCACCGCATCGGCGAGGGCACCGAGCAGCCGCTGGGCCTCGTGGGCGACGGTGGCGGCGAGCAGGGCGTTGCGGCCGTCGAAGCGCCGGTAGACGGTGCTGCGCCCCACGCCGGCGAGCTCGGCGACCCTGTCGACCTCGAGGTCCTCCAGGCCGACGTCGACCAGCAGGCGCCCCGCGGCGTCGAGGATGCGGCGGTCGACGTCCTCGGTGTCGGCCGGCCGGTCCATGAGCGCGGCGAGCACCGCGTCGGCGTCGACGCGGGTGGGGACCGTGGGCATCAGGCCGGGATCGGTTCGGGACGGGGGGCGGCGATGTGCTTCATGCGCTTGATCGACCACAGGTAGGGGCCGCGGGTCAGTCGCTGGGGCACGACGCGGCCAGCGTCGCGCACGGCCCGCCGGAACCCGGCCAGCGCCAGCTCGTCGGTGGTGGTCCACGGGATGTCGAAGCGGGCCCGGACCACCGGGGGGAGCCCGCCGATGGTCATCGTCCGCATGAGCGGGGTGGCCAGCGCGGCGACCGGCCCCGGCATGCCGGGCGGCGACACCCGGGCCTCGAGCGCCATCTCGATGGCCCGGGCGGCGGTCGGCGTCATCTCCAGCTCGGTGCGGCACATCTGGTCGAAGCGGGCCTCGAAGGCCTCGTGGTCGCCCGGCACCGGGCGGTCGCTGACGCCGTAGCGCCGGTACCAGGCGACGGTCTCCTGGTAGAGCTGCTCGCGCCTGCGGGGCGAGAGGCTGCGGTGGTCCCATTCGTCGGCGGTCTGGAACATCTCCCAGGTGAACGTGGCGTGCGCCCACCAGTACGTGTCCGGGTCGAGGGCGTGGTAGCGCCGACCGTGGGGATCGGTGCCCCTGATGCCCTTGTGGAGGTCGCGGATGTCCCGACCCCGCTGGTCGGCGTCGTCGGCGAAGATCGTCGCCCAGATCCGGGGCACCGAGCGGTGGATGCGGTCCCACGGCTCGGAGAAGAACGCCGAGTGCTCCTCGACGCCCTGCCCGAGGTGGGGCCACATCAGCTGGAGGATCCCGGCGCTCAGCCCCGACAGCCCGGACCGCCAGTCGGCGGCGATGTGCCACAGCAGCGAGCCGGGCCCGAGCGGCGCGCCGGCGGCCGGATGGTCGGTGGACGCGGGAATCACAACGTGGGACACAGACGCACTCTATGTCCCGCGTTACGGGAGTCAATGTGCGCGTAGTCCCTTTGGACGGGCTATCGGAGAAATGGCCCGGACTCGCTATATCGCCCCGAACCGGACATCGCGACAGTGGACGCAACACCGGAGACCGCCGTGACGGTCCGCCCAGGAGATGTTCCCCCGATGCCCACCGTCCGCACCACCTGCCCGACCTGCGACACCGTGCTCATCGACGCCGGCGCGCTGACCATCCGTCGCCGCCCCGACGCCGACCGCACCGAGTGCTGCTTCGTCTGCCCCGACTGCGTGCAGACCGTGGTCCAGCCCGTGAGCGACAAGATGGTGCCGGTGCTCATCGGCGCCGGCTGCTTGGTGGAGGACTGGGAGTTCACCGACGCCCGATCGCTCCACCCCTCCGGCGGCGGCATCAGCGAGACCGAGATCCGCGACTTCGTGGCCGCACTCGACCGGGACGACTGGTTCGGCGAGCTCCTCAGCTGAGCCGAACCCCTGATCGGGCGGGCACTCGTTCAGGGACGGGTCGGGACGGCCGGCCGCCGCGGTGGTGCCGGCGCCGAGGTCCGTGGCCCGTCCTTGAGCGTGAGGAACGGTCGCTCGACGAGGAACCACGACAGCAACGTGGTCGCTGCGGTTGCGACGATCACCGTCCCGCCCCGGACCACGTCGGACGCGTCGGGGAGCTGCTCGTCGACGACGAGGATCACCGGGAAGTGCCACAGGTACAGCCCGTAGGACACCTTCCCGATCGCCACCAGCGGCGAGAGAGACAGCAGGCGAGGGAGCCAGGTGTCGCCGGCGCGGACGCAGGCGAGGACGACGACGGCGGCGGCGAGCGCGAAGGTGAGCGAGCCCCACTCGAGGTAGCGCCGGTCGTTGGCCAGCGAGTCACCGCCCGGGTGCACCCGGGCCACGAAGACCAGGTAGGCGAGCGCCACCGGAGCCGCCACGACCCCCACCACCCCCGCCCCCGGCCCCGGCCCCGGAACTGGCAGTTCCCCTGTTGCACCTGGACT